>JANPHJ010000092.1:0-16784 GCA_031424395.1 Chthoniobacter sp. | reverse complement strand
TCCGGCGCGGATTTCCGCGGGTGGTGCGGGGAGGTCGGGTTCAAAAGGTTTGAGGTCATCCACCTCGCAGGACCGTCGAGCGCGGTGATCGCTTACAAGTAGGCGTCGAAATATCCTTTTGCCCGCGCGCCTCCTCTGCCAGCCTTCATGGCGGTCCAACAAGGAGGTTTCAGATGCCGAATGATCCATCAGCGAACGCACCCATCGAACTGCCGGAGGTCTTGCAGAAGGAGCTGGAGTCTTTCTTCCCAGATGCTGCTCCGCCACCCATCGACCTTTCGAAAACCCCGGAAGAGCGGCTGCGCGAAACCTACGTGCGCATCCGCGAAAAGCAGCCGGAGCGCTCGGCGCTGTGCATCTCGGGCGGCGGCATTCGCAGCGCCACCTTCGCGCTGGGCGTGGTGCAGGCGCTGGCGAAGGCGAAGCTGCTGGCGCGGTTCGACTACCTCTCGACGGTCTCCGGCGGCGGCTATCTCGGCAGCATGCTCACGGCGTGGATTCACAGCCAGCCGGCCAGCCAACCGGACGCCCAGCCGCCGGACGCCAGGCTGCTGGCCGTCGAGGCGGCCCTCGGCGCCGCCTGCGCCGATGGCCGGCCCGCGCCCGAGCCCGCGCCCCTGCGGCATCTCCGCCAGTTCAGCAACTACATCTCCCCGCAGCTCGGCCTTTTCTCCGCCGACGGCTGGACGCTCGTGGCCACGGCGCTGCGCAATCTGCTGCTGAACTGGAACGTCCTCGTGCTCATCCTCGCCGGCCTGCTCGTGCTGCCGTGGCTGGGCCTGCTCGGCGTGCTGGCGAAACCGTCCATCGGTCAGCTCCATGCGCTGCTCGCCGCGGCCTTCGTCTGCATCGCCGGGGCCACCGCCTATCCGGGGTTCGATCTGCCGAGCCAGGGCTGTTTCCGGTGGCGGCAAAAATGGTTCGTCGCCGGCTGGCTCGTGCCGCTCCTCGCAGGCGTGCTGTGCCTCTGCGCATGGTGGGCCGGGCGCACGAACTACTACCCCTCCGACTACTCGAACGTCGCCGAAGTGGCCCACTACGACGCCAAGGAAAACCAGCTCGAAGACGCGGCCTTGTGGATGGCGAAAACGGACGCCCTGTGGAGCCTCGCGCAGTTCCTCGTGGCGGCCACGCTCGCGGGCATCCTGGCGTGCGCAGCCATCACGCTCATGCGCGACTGGCGGTGCGACAAACTCGCCGCGCGCTGCACCGGCCCTCGCCTGCGCAAACTCGCCGGCCTGGCCGCCGCCAGCATCCTGGTCTTCGGCCTCCCCGGCACCCTGATGCTGTGGAAAATGGCGCGGTACTTTTCCGACCCCGCGCACCACGCCGTGGCCTACATGACCTTCGCCCCGGCGCTGCTCATGCTCGGCTTTTTCCTGCTGAACGCGCTCTTCGTCGGCGTGACCAGCCGCTGCTCGGACGACGACGACCGTGAGTGGTTTGCGCGCGCCGCCGGCTGGCTCGGCTCCTTCATCGTCGGCTGGCTGGTTATTCACGGCCTGGTCTTCTGGGTGCCGCAGTGGATCGAAACCCATTTCAACACCCCGGCCTTGAAAACCGCGGTCGCCGCGTCTGGCGGGCTCACCGGTTTCCTCGCCGCCAAAATCGGCGCGAGCAGCAAGGCGTCCGCTTTTTTGCAAGACAACCCCAAGGCGAAAAGAAACCTGCTCCTGAGCGCCACGGCCGTCGCCTTCTTTGCCCTGCTGGCCTGCGGCGTCTCGCTGCTGCTGGACAGGCGCTTTTTCGGCGAGCTGATCGTCGCCCGCGTGCAGCCGGATGCGACGCGCGACGCGCAAGCCGCCGTCCCTGGTTTCGTCCAGTACTACCTCGCCCTCCATCCAGCCCCCTTTTCGCCCGCCGGCATCGCCGCCGTGCCCGTGGCCGAATTCGGCGCCCAGAACCTGCGGGACACGCTCATGAAACCGTGGAATGACACGCTCAACGACCGCACCACCTTCGACCGCTTCGGCTATCTGGTGCAGTACCCCGATGTCTATCTCACCTTTGGCAAAAAGCTCGGCGTCACCCTGCTCATCCTTTTCGGCACCGGGCTGGTCATGGGCTACTTCGTCAACGTCAACCGCTTCTCCCTCCACGCCACCTACCGCAATCGCCTCGTCCGCGCCTATCTCGGCGCGGCCCGCGCCGGCACCGGCGGCGACGGCCGGCCGCTCCGCGATCCGCATCCCTTCACCGGCTTCGATCCGCGCGACAATATCGAGCTCGCCAGCCTCACTCACCCGCGCCCGCTGCACCTCGTAAACATGACGCTCAACCTCGTCGGCGGCGACGAGCTCGCCTGGCAGGAGCGCCTCGCCGACAGCTTCACCGCCTCCCGCCTGCACTGCGGCAACCACCGCCTCGGCTACCGCCCGAGCGGCCAGTATTCCGACGGCCTTTCCCTCGGCACCGCGCTCGCCATCTCCGGCGCCGCCGCCAGCCCCAACCAGGGCTACAACTCCTCGCCCCTCGTCACCTTTCTGATGACGCTTTTCAACGTCCGCCTCGGCTGGTGGCTCGGCAATCCCGGCCTGCCGCACAGCCACGCGTGGAAACACCCCGGCCCCGGCCAGGCCACGCTCCCGCTTTTCGCCGAAGCCCTCGGCCTGACCAATGAGCGCCGCGCCTACGTGAACCTCTCCGACGGCGGCCATTTTGAAAACCTCGCCATCTACGAAATGCTCCTGCGCCGCTGCCGCTTCCTCGTGGTCAGCGACGCGGAGCAGGATGGCGCCTACCACTTCGAGGGGCTGGGCGGCATCGTCCGCAAAGCGCGCATCGACCTCGGCATCGTCATCGAGTTCAAAAATCTCGCCGCCGTCTCCAAAGACGCGCCCCCCGCGGAGCGCATGTGCTTCGCCATCGGCACCGTCCGCTACCCGGAGGGCCTGGACGGTTTCATCCTCTACCTCAAGCCGGTGCTGCTGCCCGACATCCCGACCGACGTCCGCCACTACGCCGACACGCACGGCGCCTTTCCGCACGAAAACACCGGCGACCAGTATTTTAGCGAGTCGCAATTCGAGGCCTACCGCGCGCTCGGCGAGCACGAGATGACCGCCGTACTCGCCCTCGGCGGCCGCGCTCCCGCGACTGTCGCGGAACTCTGCACCCGCCTCCACGCGCAGGACGAACGGCCCGACTGAAACGGCAGCGGCTCCATTTGAAAACCCAGCGTGTCATCCCGAGCGGGAAATCCGGGCGGACGCGGCGGGACGGACCGCCGCCGAAGAACGACTAATTTTTTGCAGGCGGAGGCGGTGCGGAGCGCATTCCCTCACCGCACGCGCGCCCTCACTCCTTCTGCTTCCACGCAAACTTCCCCTCCGCGTCCGGCACCTCGACCCACTCGCCGGCGAAGGCGCTCTTTTGAAAAAGGTCGGCCTGCTGCCGTTCGGCTTCGGAAACGGGCACGTTTTTTTCCTTCGCCAGCTTTTCGATAAGCCGCGCACGGTCGCTGTTTTCCGCCTCCACGGTCGTTCGCACATAGTCGCCGTACTCGCCCGGCGGCACCGTGCGGACTTCGAGATAGCCCGCGTGGTTTTCCCCCACGAGCCGCGAGTTTTTCAAAAGCTGAACCTCCCCCATCCGGTTCCGCCGGCTCTTGCCGATGTCGGCCTGCGGAGCGGACGTGGCCTTCTTCGGCCCGTGCGGATCGCCGTGCTGGTACACATCCACCTTCATCGCAATATCGACCTTCACAGGCTGCTTCGTGCCCACGTCGATGGGGATGGAATTGCACCCCGCGAAAGCGAGCGCGGCGGAGCACAGCAGGGCGGGAGATTTCATGGCTGCTGCGCTGCTATGCGCTGGCGCGACGGCGGGGCGTCGTGGAAGTCGAACTGCACCTTGCGCGACCCGCCGGGCCCGCGCAGATCGAGATGCAGCGCGCCCTCGCGGCCGTGGAATTTGAAATCGCCATGCGCGGTGTCGTAGGTGAAATCACGCAGCGTCTCAAGGCTGATACGCGACAGCCCGCGCTTCACGCCCGACCAGTCGCCGGGAAACTCCCTGAGGATGTCGTCGATTTTTCCGATGCGAAGCTGCCCCGTCCGCGTCGCGGAAAAATCGCCGTCCACCTTTTCGATGTCCGTGGCCCGCGCCGTGACCGTGAGGCGGAAATTCGCCGGGCCCGTCAGCGAAAACTTCTCGTGCGCAAGCGCATCGGTCAGCGGCTTGAGATTGACGCGCGTTCCCGACACCCAGCCATTCCACGGCGAGCCCGCGCCGAGCAGAAAATTAAACTGCCCGCGCACCACCCCGCCGTAGCCTTTGCCACCGAGATTGCCGTAAATGCCGCGCTCGTCGTAGGTCACATCGAGATAGCACTCCTGCCCGCGGAACTGCTTCCAGCGGACTTCCCGGAGCCGCAGCGTGTTCACCACATTGTTCACGCCCTTCGCCGGCGGCAGCGAAAATTCCACCCGCCCACCCACGCCGCGCAGCGTGAGTTCGTAGCCGGGATAGTTGTAGTCCTGCACCGGCATTTCGATGTTCAGCTTCAGCCGCAGATCGCTGAGCTGCCGGAAATTCAGGTTCTCCGCGTGCGACTCGAAAGGCATCGGCAGCGCCACCTCGGAGTGCCCTTCCAGCGCGAGGAAAAGCTGCCCGGAAGTCGCCTCGAATTTCCTCACCTGCCACGCCGGACCGTCATCTGCCACAGGCACGGCGTGGGCTGGCGCTGCGGCTTCATTTTTTTGCACGCGGTCGATGTACCAAAAAAGATCAGGCCCGATGTCCAGCCGCGGGCGCACCACCGCGACCTCCTCAAGCTCCCGCCGCCAAAGGCCCGCGAGCGTGAAACGGATGAAGACCGTTTCCAGCGAGAGCACCGACACAAACGGATCGAGCGGCGAAGTCAGCGCGAGGCGCGACAGCTCGATGGTCTGCAACTCCTGCCCGCCCTCACCCGCATCCGGCGCGAGCGCGAGATTGCGAAAGGCCGTGTTCACCCGGCACTCGATGGCCGGGATCCCGAGGCCCAGATCGTCGAGGTGAATGCCGCCGTCCGTTACCAGCAGTTCGCCGATGGCGTACGGCCGCGCCGCCTTTGCCGGAGCCGCTTTCCCGGCGGCAGGCAGCGCGGGCTTTTCGCCGCTCGCGATCATCTCGCGGAAGATTTGGTTGTAGCGAAAGTCGAACCGCTCGACCTGCACCGATGCCACGCGATGCTCGCGCTGCACTTCGGGCAGGCGGAACTTTGTGCGCACCGCCGGCACCCGCAAAAACGGCTCCAATGCCGCCCCGCGCGCCCGCACCGCCACGTCGGTGAAATCCACCGCCGCCTGCGCTTCCCCCGGCTCGCGCGGCGGCAGCACGTCATCGCCGAGCTGCGCGGCAAAGCCAAACTGCACGAGCGGTGCGCCCGCCAAATCCACGCTCGCCCGCCCGCCGCTCACCGCCATCCGTTCCAGCGCCCATGCGGCTTCCGCGGCCTGCGGCTCCTGCCGGCCCGCAGACGCCGGTGCGGCGGAAAAGGACGCCAGCAGCGCATCGCTGACGGCAATCACTGGCGCATCAACCACGACCTCGCGCACGCGATGCGCGCGCAGCCCTTCGAGCGTCGCCTTCGCCTGCACGCTCGGAATCGCCAGCGCCTCGGCGCCGTCCTTGCGCAACGTCACGCGCAGTTCCGAGAGCGCCAGGTTCACCGGCGTCCCGCCGACCAACTGCTTCTCCCGCAACTCCCCCGCAAACCCAAATTCCGCCCGCGGCCACGCCGCCAAATCCACCGCCACCTGCCCGCCTTTCACCGTCACACGCTCCACCGTCCACGCGGGCGCGGCGGAATCGCCACCCGATTTTTTCGGCAGCGCCGCCAGCAACCCATCGGTGAGCGCGAGCCGCGGCGCATCCACGAGCACCTCGCGAATCCTTTGCCGGCGCAGGTCTGCGACCGATGCCCGCACTTTGACCGACGCCACCGCGAGCACCTCGGCGCCATCGCCGCGCGTCCGCACGCTCAGTCCGGCGAGTTCCATTTCGTTCGCGCCAGCGCCTTCCGACAGCTCGGCGCGAAACCCAAATCGCACCTCCGGCAACGCCGCCACATCCACACGCCCGCTGCCGCCCTTCACCACCAAATGCCCGATCCGCCACGGCACCGCATCGCCGCTGCCGCCCGCGCTTTCCGGCAGCGCCGCGAGCAGCGCGTCGGTGACTTTGATGCGCGGGTTCTCAATCACGACTTCGCGGATGAAATGCGCGCGCATCTCCGGCCACGAAAAGCGGATTTTCGCCGCGGGCACCCGCAGCACCTCGGAACCGTCGGCGCGCACGCGCACGCGCACCGTTTCCAAATTCAGCTCGTCCATCCCGGTCAGCGCCACCCCTTTGGCCGAAAGCTCCAGCGCCGGATAGGTGCGGTCGAACGACGCGACGATGAGCCGCGCGAGATGTTGGTGCGCCCACCACGTCGCGCCCGCGCCAGCGAGCAGCACGATCACCAGCGCGACGGCGCACCAGCGCAGAGCTCGCCGGGTCTTGCTCATGGGTGTGACAGCAAGACCTGATCGGTGAAAATGCCGAGCACAAAAACCGCGCCGACGAAGGCGTTGCTGGCGAAGAACGCGCGGTTGATGCCCTCCACATCCAGCCGCGCCGCGCTGCGGTGTTCGTAAATCAAAGCCGCCGCGACCGGCGCGAGGTTCGCGTAATAGGCCGCTCCGAGCAGCGCGCTCCAGCCGAAAGCCGCGAGCACGCCGAGCATGATCCAATGCAGCGCTTGCGCCCACCACAGGCTGCGCGCCACGCCCAGCCGCACGACCAGCGAACGCAGCCCCGCTGCGCGGTCGAATTCGTGGTCCTGCGTGGCGTAAATGACATCGAATCCCGCGACCCACAACAGCACCGCGAGCGCGAGGACCAGCGGCGGAAAGTCGAAATGTCCGCGCACCGCCAGCCACGCGCCGACTGGCGAAACCGACAGCGCGAGGCCGAGAAAAAAATGGCTGAGCGAGGTGAAGCGCTTCGTCAGCGAATAGAAGAAGACGATGAGCAGCGCGACGGGCGAAAGGCGGAAGCACAGCGGGTTGATCCACCACGTCGTCGCAATGAACGCCGCGGAACTCGCGCCGAGCAGCACGACCGCCGCGCCGCGCGAGATGAGCGTGTGCCGCGCGGCGGTGCGCGGATTGCGCTGGTCGAGCTGCCAGTCGGCGAGCCGGTTGAAAGTCATCGCCGCCGTCCGCGCAAAGACCATCGCGAGCACGATGAGCGCGACCGTTTGCCAGGCCGGCCAGCCGTGCGCCGCGACGAGCATGGAGCCCAGCGCAAAGGGCAGCGCGAAGATCGTGTGCGAGAAGCGGATGAAGCGCAGCAGCCGCGCGATCACGGCCGGGCGTCGGGATCCTTGCGCTCCTCGGGCTCGTCGAAAATCCCGGTCAGCTTGTCATCCACGCGCAGGTCGATGAGCCGCCAGGTGCCGTCGGGATTGTAGAAATAAAAGCGCCAGCGCAGCGGGAAAGTCCGGCCATGCGAGACGTAGGTCGTGCGCAGCAGGCGCGCACCCACGGTCTTCGACTCCACCAAATCAAAGCCGCTGATCGCGCCGAAAAACTCAATGGCCTCGTTGGTCTTGGCTTTGAGCTGCTTCAGCTCCTCCGGCTTTTCCGCGATGCGCGATCCGCGCGTGAGGCTGGCGTAGGCGGCATCGACCGAGCCTTTTTGCAGCAGCGCAAAAAACGCCGCCGCCATCTGCGCCGGATCGGTGATCGGGCCAGCCGTGGAAGGCACGGGGGTGGGCGCGGCGGGCGGGGCCGGGAGCGATTTCGAGGGCTCCAGCAGGCCGGATTTCACCGGCTTCTCCTGCGCACGGAGTGCGGGCGTGGCGGCGAAAAGGACGGTCAGAAGGATGGCGATGCGGGCTTTCATGCGAGGAGTGAGGCGAGCCGCTGACGGGCTTGGGAGACGAGCGGCAGACCGTGCGCGAATGTCAGAACTTCAAACGGAAACCGCAACAGTTTTCCCAGCGCAGCGCGCATCTCCTTCGCATCGGAGCAGTGTTTTTCCGGCAGCAGCGCGAAGCCGTACGGCGGCAGATTGATGAGCCCATCGCCGACGTGCAGCACGCCGCCCGCATGCAGTGCAATCTCGCCCGGTGCCGCGCCGGGCAGCGCGATGACGGTGAACTCATCGAGCACCGTTTCGCCGTCCGCGATTTCCTGATCCACGGCGAGGCCGAGTTCCGCGGCCGCACCGGCGTGCGCGAGGATGGGGATGGAAAAGCGCTTCCGATACTCCGCGGCGGCGCGGGCGTGATTGCCATTCGTGAGGATGATCGCGGCGGGCGCGGCGACCGCGCTCAACTCCGCGAGCGCCTCGCGCGCCAACGGGACCGGGTCGATGAAAACCAGCCCGCGCGCGGTGCACCGCGCGCAGCAAGACAGCTCGACCTTCACCGCAGGATCGTAAGCCTGCCAAAAATACAGGCCGTCGGTGACCTGCTGAAATTCCTCGGCGCGCATGGCTATTCGGTGATCGCGCCGGGCGCAAACTCCGCGCTGCCGGTGATCTTCCCATCGGCCAGCATCCAGCGATGCACGGGCGGCCCGTCGCCTTTGCGCAACGCGCGGTAAAGCTCGGGCGCATCGCGCTTTTGCAGTACCAGCTCGGCGACGCCCTGCGCGTGGCAGCTCAGGACTTTGAGATGTCCTTTCCCCTCGCGCGGCTCGCCGATGATGTGGGAGAAGCCGCCGGGCGTGGGCGGCGTGGCGCGCGGGCGCTCCAGGACGAGGAAGCTGTAGGGCAGGCTGCGCAGGTCGATGCCCATCTCCTTGCCGAAATCCATCCAGCGCGCGTTCTGGAAAATCTCCGACGGCGGGGCGGCGAAATGGTGGCACCAATGCGGGGCATTTTTCGCGGTGAGCAACCCGCACGCGTGCTGATGCGTGCAGGGCGCGACCGCGGCAAAATCGCCGAGCAGCGACTCGCGCACCGTAATCAAGCGCTGGCTGTCCACGTGCGTACCGGCTTCGACCCAGATGACCTCGCGCGCCTGCCGCGCGAGGTCGAGCAGTTGGGCGAGTTCGCGCGCCGGGAGTTCGCTGATGACGTGGCTGAGCACGAGCAGCGTGTCCGGCGGGAGCGGCGAATCGCCGTGGACGACGCGCACATTTGGGAAAGTCGCGCGCGCCTTTTCGGCCGCGAAGCGCATCGCCAGCGCCGACCGGTCATGCAGTGCGAGCGACTCGATCTGCGGCCACTGCGCCAGCACGCGCCGTCCGGCCACGCCGCTCCCGCAGCCCCAATCGAGCACCTGCCGGCTCTGCGGCTGCCAGTCGCGGGCGGTGAGTTCGCGGAGCACGCCGTCCCATTTCCAGCCGATGCGCTCGCCAAAAGTGCTGTCGTAGAGCGCGAGGTCCTCGGGCAGCCGCCAGTAGTCCTGCGCGCCCGCCGTGCCGGCGAGAAAACGCTCGCGCATCCGGCGCAGGGCGGTGAGTTCCGGGTGATTCCAGTATTTGATCATGAGGGTTTTTGAACCACGGGGAACACGGGGGCGGGGCCGGAGTTGCCTTCTTCATCCCCGTGTTTCCCCGTGCCCCCCGTGGCCGATTCGCCGAGGAGTTGCGCGAGGCGCTGGCTGCGGAGGCCGTAGAAGTCGAGCAGTTCGCGCAGGCGCGCGCGCAGCAGCGCGGGGTCGTGCGGCTGGGCGCGTCGGTGCGCGGCGATCATCAGGTTTTTGCCCGTGTGCTCGGGTGCGATGAACTCGAAAACGCTGGCCTTGTAGCCGTGGATTTCCAGCAGCAGCGCGCGGATGCCGTCGGTCACGAGCTCCGCCTCGCGCTCGGCGAGGATGCCGTGGCGCAGCACCTCGCGCAGCACTGGCGGCGGGGTGAGCTGCGCGCGGATTTCCTGGTGGCAGCACGGCGCGGCAAGGATGAGCGCTGCGCCGGCGCGGATGCCGTGGTGGAGCGCGTCGTCCGTGGCGGTGTCGCACGCGTGCAGGGCGATGAGCAAATCGACCGCGCCTTCCGCAGCGAGATCGCCAATCGCCCCGCGCTCGAAATGCAGTTGCGTGAAGCCGGTCTCGCGCGCCACGCGGTTCGTCAGTTCGACGAGATCGGGGCGCGCTTCGACGCCGGTGATCGTCGCCTCGACGCCGCGTTCACGGAAAAAAACCGCCGTCGCGAACGTCAGGTAACCTTTGCCCGCGCCCATATCGAGCACGCGCAATTCCCGCCGCTCGCGCAGCGGCGAGTCATCGACAAGGTGCCCGAGGATTTCCACGAAACGCCGAATCTGCCGCAGCTTGTCGGCCATGCCGGGCCGCGCCGCGCCCGTGGCCGAGGTCACGCCGAGCGCGTGCAAAAACGGCGCGTGCTCCACCGCCAGCGCCGGGCGCTTTTTCTGATCGTGCTCCGGCGCCGGCGCCACGGCGAAGACCGGGCGGCTCGCCTTCAGCTTCCCTTCGCCCGCCGCGTCGCACTGGAGCTGCCAGTCCCCGGTCGTCGTGAAAAGATGCGCGCGGCCAAACTCCGCGCCAAGCAGGTTGCCGAGCACCGCCACCGCCTCGCCGGGCGGCACGTTCTTCGTCACATCGCGCGTGGCGTAGCGCCAGACGAGCGAGACCTGCAGCCCGTCGCGCAGCTCCACCGGACGCCCGTAGAGATTGCGCAGGCCGGTCTCCGCGCCGCGGTATTCGCTGAGCGTCAGCTTTACGAATGCGCCTGCGCGCAAGCTGGCGTCGAGCTTGACGAGGAAGCGGGTGCGGGGCATGCGGGTGTGAACGTGAGGGTGAAGGTGGAAAGTGGGGATGCACCTTTCACTTTCGCCCCCACGCTCACAAGCCTGCGTCCCCGCCCCCTCGTTCCAGAGTTGTACTCGGGATCCATACCACCTCGGCAAGAAGCCTCGCGGGGTGGTGGCCGACATCTTTGCGTCGAACAGGGAGCGGCGAGCGTGATCGAATGGCTTGGTTTTTACTGCCGTCCGTTCGCGAAAAGCATTACTTTGCAGCCCATGAAAGCCTCTGGTCCCCGTTCTTTGACCCGGCTCGTCGCCTTGATCTTGTTCATCGCACCCATGTCGGCGGCCGTCCCTGCCACACCGCCTTATTTCTTCGCGGACTTCGAGGCAGACGCCCACTGGAGTCTTGGCCCCCTGCCGGGCCAGGACTCGGCGTTGCGGCTGATACAAGGGAAGGCCGAAATCGCCACCGCACCAGAAACCCAATCGCAGCAAGTGCTCGCGCTGGGTCCGTCGCCCAACTATCCGGCGGTTTTTTTTGACGCTTCACCGTTTGCGGGCAGCAGCGTGGTTTTCTGCGAAATCCTCGCCAAGCCTTTCGCAGTGGAGGAGACGAGCGATGAAGAATTTCTCGATTTCGATGGGGCCATCGTTGGCTGTTTTCGGGTCGGCAGCGAAGGAGAAATCCGCGGCCTGTATGCCAAGTCGCCGCAGGAGAATGTGTGGATTCCACCGGCCTTCGCTTTGACCTCGGGGCCGATGGGCTCCCCGCGAAATGGTTGCGCATCACCATCCGGCTGGATCGCGGCAGCCACACTTGGAGCGTGGCGATCAATGGCGTGCCGGCGGTCGCGGCCATGCGCACCGTAAGTCTGCGCGTGGTCTCGCCACTTCCGCTTTGGCTGTATGGAGATGCCAAGCATGCGACCTTTTTCGACGACTTGCTGATCTCCGCGACGGCCCCGGATGAGTTGGAAAAACTGCTGTCGCTGCCGGTACGAATGATGGCTGCCACCCCGCAGCGTCCGGGGCAGCAACTGGTCACGCAAACCAAGCCCACGCCGGAGTTGCGTCGCGCGCAGGCGTCTATGGCCAAACTGGACAGACCCGCCCCGTCCACGCCGTCGCTGACTTTACGCGGATGGCATCTCGGCCTGGATACCGGCCGACAGAAAATCGAGACGCCCATGCCCCTTCACGAATCTAAGAGTGACCCCGGCATCATCGCCTATGCTCCTGGTTACGATGATGAGGGGCGGCCGCTGCCCGCAGTCATCACGATCACGGCAGATGCAGAGTTGCGACCGGGCGTGGATTTGAGCCGGTTGCGCTGGCAAGTGGCGGAGCTAAAAGGCTGGCCAGACAAGATCGGCGAGATCGCCGGCCACGGGGATTTTCGCACCGGATTGGTGCAAAGCTTTACCCTCAAGCCGGAATGGGCGCGACGTGCCACCCGCGTCGCCGTGTGGATGGAAGCGGCGGCCGCTGCGAATGCGCCGTGAGTTTCTTCTCATTTCAAAGTGCAGCTTGGAAACGAGGAGTCTGGCCTGAGCTCTCCGCGAGCGGTGCGCGCCGTCCGCCAAAGGGCGCCCACAGGCGCGGGTCCCGCCGAGCCTTTCGCACGCCGGATGGTCGCCGGGACCACGAGCAGGCCTACGCGCCGACGCTCGGCGCGGCCTTTGCGCCAGTCCTCGATGGTGATCGGCTGATCGATGGAAATCGGCAGCGGGTTCATGGCGAAGGACGCTCGGTTTACGCCCGCACGGCGTCAAGCAGCCCGGGGAGCTCCTTTTTCAACCGATGCTCCTGCACCGCGGAGTTTGCCCGCCCCGGCGCACTCGTGCAATCTCCCGTACCACATGAGCGCCATCGAGACCAGCGGACTGACCAAAGTCTATCGCACCTACAAAAAAGCCCCCGGGCTGTGGGGCGCGGTGAAGGGGCTGGGGCGGCGCGAGTATGAGGACACGCGGGCGGCGGATGGCGTGACGTTTTCCATCGAGCAGGGTGAGTTTGTCGGCTTCCTCGGGCCGAATGGCGCAGGGAAGACGACGGTGCTGAAGATGCTCTCCGGGCTGCTCAATCCCACGTCGGGCACGGCGCGGGTGCTGGGCTTTGTGCCGTGGGAGCGGCGGGATGAAATGAAGCGGCAATTCTCGCTGCTTATGGGGCAGAAGAACGCGCTGTGGTGGGATTTGCCGGCGCGCGAATCGCTGGAGCTGAATCGCGCGATCTACGGCATCGAAAAGGCGCGCTACACGAAGATCGTGGGCGAGCTGACGGAGTTGCTCGACTGCGCGGACAAGCTGGACGTGATGGTGCGCGAGCTTTCGCTCGGCGAGCGGATGAAGATGGAACTCATCGCCGCGCTGCTGCACTCGCCGCGCGTACTTTTTCTCGATGAGCCGACCATCGGCCTGGACGTGACTTCGCAGAAAAAGGTGCGCGAATTTCTCCGCACCTACAACGCCGGCAACAAGATCGTGACCATGCTCACGAGCCACTACATGCAGGACATCGAGGAGCTGTGCAAACGGGTGATCATCATCGACGCCGGGCGCATTTTTTTCGACGGCCCGCTCAGCGCGATCATCGACCGCTTCGCCACGCACAAGATCGTGGGGCTGACTTTCGCGGACGGCGCGGCGTGCGACTTTGCGGCGTTCGGCGAAGTCGTCGAGCGCACGCCCGTGAGCGTCCGGCTAAAGGTGCTGCGGGCGCGGGTGACGGAGGTGTGTCGCGAGATTTTGGGCACCTGCAATGTGACCGACATCAGCGTGCAGGAGCCGCCGGTCGAAGAGGTGATCCGCCAGCTTTTCCACGAGCAGACGGGAGAGAAGGCCGCAGCGCCGGCCGCGTCGGGTGGCGCTTTGCAGGAATGACGGCCGATTTTTCGCTGGCTGGCGAACGCCGTCAATTTTGCTTGATCGCGCGCGGGGCCGCTGGGCTATGGGTGGCGGATGACTGAGACGGAAGCCTGCATGGCGCTGAACATGGTGCCGAATCTCGGCCCGGTGCGGCTGCGGCGGCTGGTGGAGCGGTTTGAAACGCCCGAGGGGGTGCTGCGGGCGCGGGTGGGGCAGCTTCGGGAGGTGGAGGGCGTGGGGCCGGAGGTGAGCGAGGGCATTGTGCAGTGGGAGAGCACGGTGGATTTGGCGGCGGAGCTGGCGCGGGTGCGGGACTTTGGGGCGGAGGTGCTGACGCGGGCGTCGCCGCTGTATCCGCGGCTGCTGCGGGAAATTTACAACCCGCCAATCGTGCTCTACTGCTGGGGGCGGCTGACGGAACGGGATCAGCATGCGCTGGCGGTCGTCGGGTCGCGGAAGACTTCGCACTACGGCATCGAGTGCGCGAAAAAGATCGCCTACCAGCTCGCGTATGCCGGCCTCACCGTGGTCAGTGGGCTGGCGCGGGGCATCGACACGGCGGCACATCAGGGCGCACTCGCGGCGCAGGGGCGGACGGTGGCGGTGATCGGCTCCGGGCTCATGGATTTGTATCCGGTGGAAAATGCGGGGCTGGCGGAGAAGATCGCGGCTTCGGGCGCGGTGGTGAGCGAGTTCCCAATGACCTTTCCGCCGACGCCGCAGACCTTCCCGTATCGCAACCGCATCGTCGCCGGCTGGAGCAGCGGCCTGCTCGTCGTCGAGTCGGGGTTAAAGGGCGGCGCGCTCATCACTGCCGGGCAGGCGCTGGAGCACAACCGCACCGTCTATGCCGTGCCCGGCCCCATCGACCGGCCCACTTCCGGCGGCACCAACCGCCTCATCCAGCAGGGCGCGAAACTCGTCACGGGAGCCGCCGACATCCTCGACGACCTGAACCTTCTCCTGCCTCCCGAGCGCGCGAAATCGGCGCCGGCGGAGCTTTCTCCAGAAGAGCTGACCGTGCTCGAGACCATCGAAACCAGCGAGACGCCGCTCGATTCCATCGTCGTAAAATCGGGCTTGCCCACGCCGAAAGTGGCATCCACGTTGCTCGCCCTCGAAATGAAACGGCGGGTCAAACAGCTCCCCGGCCAGCAATTCGTGCGGCTTTCCTAACCCAACCAGACCATGTCCAAGACCCTCGTCATCGCCGAGAAACCCAGTGTCGCCACCGACCTCGCGCGCGTCCTCGGGGTGAAGAAAGACGGCGACTGGTATGAGAACGACCAGTGGGTCATCTCGTCCGCGGTCGGGCATTTGCTGGAGCTGGCGCCGCCGGACGGCTTCGAGCCGGCCAAGGGGAAATGGAAGATCGAGAACCTGCCGTCGTTGCCGCCGGAGTTTGCCCTCGTGCCTATCGACAAAAACGTGGGCCGGCTGAACGTGCTCAAGCGCCTGCTCAAGCGGAAGGAAGTCACCGCCATCATCAATGCGTGCGACGCCGGGCGCGAGGGTGAGTTGATCTTCCGCAACATCGTGCGCGCTGTCGGCAGCAAGAAGCCGCTCCAGCGTCTCTGGCTCCAGTCGATGACCACGGAGTCGATCAAAGCCGCCTTCGGCAACCTCCGCTCTGACGCCGACATGCAGCCGCTCTCGGACGCGGCGCTCTCGCGTTCCGAATCGGATTGGCTGGTCGGCATCAACTCCACCCGCGCCCTCACGTCGTTCAACTCGCAGGGCGGCGGTTTTAACAAGACCACGGCGGGCCGCGTGCAGACGCCGACGCTGGCTATCCTGGTGGATCGCGAGGAAAAAATTCGCGCCTTCAAGCCGCGCGCCTATTGGGAAGTGTTCGGTGATTTCGGCGTCGCCGCCGGGAGCTATCGCGGGCGATGGTTCGATGCGGGTTTCAAAAAGGTCGCCGAGGAAGACAAGGCCGAGCGGATCTGGGAAAAGGAAAAGGCCGACGCCATCAAGGCGAAGTGCGACGGGCAGCCGGGGACCATCGAGGAGGAAAAGAAGCCCACCAGCCAGGTTGCGCCGCAGCTTTACGACCTCACCACGCTCCAGCGCGAAGCCAACGGGCGGCACGGCTTTCCCGCGAAGATGACGTTGCAAATCGCGCAGGCCCTTTACGAAAAGCACAAGGCGCTCACCTATCCCCGGACGGACTCCCGCTACCTGCCCGAGGATCACCTCGCCACGGCCAAGCGCGTCATGGGCGGATTCGCGGACCGCTCGCTCTCCGTCCATGCCGAGAAAGCCCTGCGCGAAGGCTACGTCCACCCGAACAAGCGCATCTTCAACAACGCCAAGGTCAGCGATCACTTTGCCATCGTCCCCACCGGCACCGTGCCGAGCGGACTAAGTGAGACCGAGGCGAAAATCTATGACTTAGTCGCCCGCCGTTTCATCGCGGTCTTCTACCCTGCGGCGCAGTTTGAAGTAACCACGCGGATAACTACCGTTGTCGGCGAGAAGTTCCGCACCGACGGCAAGATCATCGTCGATCCCGGTTGGCTCGCCGTCTATGGCCGGGTCAGCGAGGGTGAAGGCGAGAGTGACAAGGCCATCGTCGCCGTCGCGAAAGGCGAGGGCGCGAAGACCGAAGCCGTCGAGGTGAAGGAGAACGTCACCAAGCCGCCGGCGCGTTTCAACGAAGGCACGCTCCTCTCCGCCATGGAAGGCGCGGGCAAGCTCATCGACGACGAAGAACTCCGCGAAGCCATGAGCGAGCGCGGCCTCGGCACCCCGGCCACGCGGGCGCAGGTTATCGAGGGACTTATCTTTGAAGGTTACTTAATCCGCCAGGGCCGCGACCTCATAGTTACCGCCAAAGGTCTGTCTCTTATCACGTTACTTCGCAGCCTCAAAGCCGAATCCCTAACCAAGCCTGAACTTACCGGCGAATGGGAGTTTAAGCTCCGCCAGATGGAGCGCGGCCAGCTCTCTCGCCCGGCTTTCATGGAGCAAATCCGCGGGCTCACCACCGACATCGTTTCCAAAGTGCGCGGCGGCATGGGCACGGTCGTCGAGGGCCACTTCCACGACCTCGAAGTCCCCTGCCCCAAATGCGGTAGCGAGCGTTTCAAGGAAAGCTTCAAGGCCTACGAGTGCGCCGCGCCCGAGTGCAAACTGATCATCTGGAAAAGCATGTCGGGCCGCGAACTCGAGCGCGAGGAAGTGACAAAGCTGCTCACCGAAAAGCGCGTCGGTCCGCTCGAAGGC
>JANPHJ010000091.1:0-17339 GCA_031424395.1 Chthoniobacter sp. | reverse complement strand
CGCTCACCGAGCTGAAACCCGAAGTCCGCATCACTGAAAAAACGCCCCCGACTTTCATCGCCCAAGCCAACGACGATCCCGGCTCGCTCGCCGAGGGGAGCACGCTCACCTTCCTCGCTTTGCGCAAAGCGAAAGTCTCCGCCGAGTTGCACATCTACAGCACCGGCGGCCACGGCTTCGGCCTCATCCCAAACGCCACGCAAGCGCCCGGCGACTGGCCGGGGAGGGCGGAGCTGTGGCTGCGGGCGCGCAAGCTGATGCCGTAAGCGATGAACGCCTACCTCCTCGTCGCCCTCGGCAGCGCGCTCGGCGGCGTGCTCCGGTTCTGGCTCGCGGATCTGATGAGCGGCAAACTCGGTGCGCCGCATCTCGGCACGGTCTTCGTGAACGTCACCGGTTCGTTTTTCATCGGCTTCATCGCCTCCCTCGGGCCGATGCCGCTCGCGCGGCAGCTTTTGATGGTCGGCATCCTCGGCGGCTACACCACGTTCTCGTCGTTCAGCCTGCAAACGCTCGATCTCGCGAGCGATGGAAAATGGGCGACGGCGGGCGCAAACGTGGCGCTGTCCGTGGTGCTGTCGCTGGCCGCCGTGGCGCTCGGGCATTTGTGCGGCGTGGGCGTGCGGCGATTTTTTCCGCGGTAGAAAAAGATGAGCGCCCCTTCCGATTTCCATGCCCGCAAAGCCGCGCGGCTCGCGCTGCTCCGGCTGGATGCGGCGGACTTTGAGGAAAGATTTTCCCGCAGTTCGGGGCCGGGCGGGCAGCATGTGAACAAGGTCTCCACCGCCGTGCAACTCCGCCACACTCCCAGCGGCGTGAGCGTGACGGTGCAGGACACGCGCTCGCAATCCATGAACCGCCAGCTCGCTTGGGAGCGCCTGCTCGACACCATCGAGCGCACCCGCCGCGAGGAGCGCGCGGCGCGGCGCGCAGAGATCGAGAAAAAGCGGCGGCAAAACTCGAAGCGCCCGCGCGGCGTGCAGCGGCGCATTCTCGATGACAAGAAGCGGCATTCGCAGGTGAAGAAGCTGCGCAGCAAGGACTGGTAGGACGTGCGGCTTTTTTACATCACACTCGCCGCCGCGCGGCCTGCGTGCTTGAGTCGCCGCCCATGACGAACCGCGAAGCCACTTTCGACACGCACCAAAAGGCGCTGAAGATCAATCTCGACTCGCGCTTCTACGGCACCTTTGCCGAGATCGGCGCGGGGCAGGAGGTGGTGCGATGGTTTTTCCGTGTGGGCGGGGCGGCGGGCACAATTGCGAAAAGCATGTCGGCCTATGACATGACGGTGAGCGACGCGATCTACGGCGAGACCGAGCGCTACGTCTCGCGCCAGCGGCTGCAGGCGATGCTCGATCACGAGTTTCAGCTCAATCTCGACCGGCTCAATGACAGCCGCGGCGATAATACGGCCTTCTTCACTTTCGCCGACACCGTGGTTGCGCGCAGTTTCAAGGGCGGCAACGAATGTCATGGCTGGATGGGCATCAAGTTTCAGGCGCATCCGCACGACGAGCCGAGCCAGATCATCGTCCACATGCGCATGCAGGACGCCGAGGCGTCGCTTCAGCAGGAAGCGCTCGGCATCCTCGGCGTGAACCTGCTGTATGGCGCATTTTTTCTCCACCACGAGCCGGAGCTGCTCGTGGAAAGCCTGCTCGACAAGCTGACCACGGGCCGCATCGAGATCGACCTCATCGACTTCAAAGGCATCGAATTCCGCTACGTGGACAACCGCCTGATGGCGCTCAAGCTCGTGCAGCTCGGCCTCAGCGGCGCGGCCATGTTTGGGCCGGATCGCGCGGTGCTGCAGCCGAGCGAGGCGCTGTACAAAAAGGCCGTGCTCGTGGAGCGCGGCAGCTTCCGCCCGGTCACGCATGTGAACATCGACATGCTGCACGCGGCGCTGGAAAAATTCGCCGCCGACCCGTCCGTAGCCGGCAAGCCGGTGCTCCCGCTCATGGAAATCACCATGCACAATCTGCTGGCCGGCGGGGCCGAGGTGGACCGCCGCGATTTCCTCGCCCGCGCCGACCTGCTCGCGGCGTGCGGCTTCACGGTGCTGATCTCGGATTACTTCGAGTATTACCGCCTCGCTGCGTATCTCGCGTGGCGGACCAAGGAGCGCGTGGGCATCGTCATGGGCGCGGCCAGTCTCATCGAGCTGTTCGACGAGAAATACTACACGCAGCTTCCCGGGGGAATTCTGGAGTCCTTCGGGCGGCTGTTTAAGAACGACCTCAAGGTCTTTGTCTATCCGCTGCGCCCGCATGAGACGGCGCAGATGACCACGGTCGAAAACCTCGAAGTCGCGCCCGAGCTGCGCAAACTCTACGGCTACCTCGCGGAGCGCGGCAGCTTCATGCAGCTCGACAATTTCAAACCCGAATACCTCTCCATCTTCTCCCGCGACGTGCTTAAGCGCATCGCCGCCCACGATGCCGTCTGGGAGGCGATGGTGCCGCCGGCGGTCGCGGAGCTGATCAAGAAGCGCGGCTTTTTCGGCTTCTCGAAACAGCGCGCGGAGTAGTGCCGTTCAATGGCCTTCCTCGACTTTCACTTTTTCTCCGAATCCCTCGCGCTCACCTGCGCGGCGCATGTGATCATCCCGCAGCCGACCGTGGCGCAGATCGGCATGGCGGGCGGCGCGCGGCGGGAGAAATATCCCACGCTCTACCTGCTGCACGGGCTCTCCGACGACTACACGATCTGGATGCGGCGCACCTCCATCGAGCGCTATGCCGCGGAGAAAAACATCGCCGTCGTCATGCCCGCGGTGGGGCGCAGCTACTATCAGGACATGGTGAGCGGGCCGAAATACTGGACGTTCGTGAGCGAGGAATTGCCGACGCTGTGCGAGCAGTTTTTCCCGCTGGCCACCGAGCGCGAGCAGCGCTTCGCCGCCGGGCTTTCGATGGGCGGCTACGGCGCGCTGCGGCTCGGCCTCGCACGCCCGGACCGCTACGCCGCCGCCGCCAGCCTCTCGGGCGCGCTCGACCTCGCGCGTCGCCTGCGGGAAGCGGGTCGCGACGGTGCGCTGATGAGCAAGACAGAATACGCGGGCATCTTCGGCCCCGAGCTACGCGGCGAAGGCACTGACGCCGACCTATTTTTCCTCGCGGAAAAGGTCGCCGCGTCGGGTGGGCCAAAGCCGCAGCTCTTCCTCGCCTGCGGCACCGAGGATCGGCTCGTCGACGAGCAGCGCGCCTTTCAAAAGCACCTCGCCAGCCTGCACCTCCCCATGACTTGCGAAGAAAGCCCCGGCGCGCACGAGTGGGGTTACTGGGACGCGCAAATCCGGTGCGTGCTCGACTGGCTGCCGCTAAGCAAATGACTTGGACGGGATTGACGGGAGGGAACGGGATTGCCGAAACGCTGTCGCCGAATCCATCTCGTCAATCCCGTGAATCCCGTCGAAACTTCCGCCCTATGAAACTCAAATCCCTCTCTGCCCTCCTCGCCTTCTTCGGCTTCGCGTCCTTTGCCGAGGCTGATCCGCTGGCCGTCGGAGCCGCCGCGCCCGAGGTCAGTTCCGTCGATCAGGACGGCAAGCCCGTGAATCTCAAAGACGTGTACGCGAAGGGCGTGACGCTCGTATATTTTTACCCGAAGGCCGACACGCCCGGCTGCACCAAGGAGGCGTGCAGCATCCGCGACAGTTGGGGCGACTTGCAGAAAAAGGGCATCCAGGTGCTCGGCGTGAGCGGCGACAAGCCTGAGGCGCAGAAAAAATTCGCCGAGAAATACAAGTTGCCGCACACGCTGCTTGCGGACAGCGACGGCACCGTGGCAAAGGCCTTTGGCGTGCCCACGCTCGCAGGCATCGCCAAGCGGCAGTCCTTTCTCATTCAGGACGGCAAGTGCGTGTGGAATCAACTCAGCGCTTCGACGGACAAGCAGGCGGAGGATGTGCTGAAGGCCTTTGAGGCGCTGCCGAAAAAGTAGCGCGGGCGGCGCTGATTTACAGACCGCGCGCGCCCGGTTAGCTTCCGCGCCCGTGTCTGCTGAAACCTCTCCCGATCCTGCGCTCCCGTTCGGCGACGCGGGAGCGGGTTCGCTCCAGCCGGAGCGCCGGCGGCTCAGTGTGACCTTTGCCGATCTGCGGGATTTTGTGGCCATGAGCGAGGCTTTCACGCCGGAGGAAGTGCAGGAGACGATCAACGCCTTTCTCGACGAAACGGTGCGCGCCATCGAGGTGAACGGCGGCACCGCGGACCACCTCGCGGGCACCAGCGTGACGGCGTTGTTCGGCGCCCCGCGGCCGGCCCGCGATCATGCGTGGAAGGCCATCCGCGGCGCGTGCGACCAGCTCGCGTTTCTGTGTGGGCGGCGCGAGGACTTTCACGCCGAAGGCAAGCTGCTGCCTGAGTGCAGCATCGCCGTCCATACCGGCGAGATGGTCCTCAGCCACACCGGCCCCGGCGGGCGGCGCAGCTTTTCCGCACTCGGCCCGGCGGTCACGCTCGCCGCGCGGCTCACGCGCAGCGCGCGGCCCGGCGAGGTGCTCATGACGGGGGCCACACTCACCGCTGCGCTCGCCGATCTGCCGGACCACTGGCAGGTCGCCGACACCACCGAGGACGCGCCCGATCCGCGCCTCACCGGCGACGCCGTGCCGCTGCCGGCCGACCTGCGGGGCCGGGTCGTCCTCGTCGGGCCAAACGTCACGGTCTCGCCCGAAACGGCGACCTTCCGCTTTCGCTACCGCCACGCCCTGCCGCGCCACGGCGTGGAGCCGCCCCTCGCCGTGCTCGCAGTGGAGCGCCCGGACCAGACGAGCGCGCAACCGTACGCCGAGATTCACAACCTCGCGCTCACCTCGCAAGATCGCGTGATCGGGCGTTACCATCTCCTCGAAGTGGTGGGCCGCGGCGGCATGGCTGAGGTCTGGCGCGCGCGCGACAATTCCGGCGCGGTCGTCGCCATCAAAATCCTGCGCGGCGGCAGCGAAGCCTCCGAGCAGTCGCTCCGCCGCTTGCAACGCGAGGCCGAGATCATGCAGCGCCTCTCACACCGCCACGTCTGCGGCATCCGCGAGATCGGCTTTCACGATGGCGTCACCTTCATCGCCATGGAGTTTGTGGACGGCGCGACGCTCTCCGCCGTGCTCTCGGCCGCCGGCGATTCCACCCGCGTGTCCGGCGCGGCGTCCGCGGTGAGCGGCGACCTGCCGTCGGTCCTCGCCCGCGCCGCCCGGCCGCGCCCCGCCGCGCCCGTGGATGAATCCGCGACTGTCGCGCGCCCGATGCCGAAAGCGCAGCCCGCCACGCTGCCCGTGCAGCAGAGCCTCGCCATCCTCATCCAGGTCTGCGCCGCCATTCACTACGCGCACGAGCACGGCGTGCTGCATCGCGACCTGAAGCCGGGCAACATCCTCATCCGCCCGAATGGCGAGCCGGTGGTCACGGACTTCGGGCTCGGCAAAATCCGCGACGCCGTGGACGACCGTTCGCTTTCGCTCGATGAGCAAGTCCTCGGCACCATCGAGTACATGGCCCCCGAGCAGGCCCGCGCGAGCCGGCACCTCGACGAGCGCGCCGACGTGTATGCGCTCGGCGCGAGCCTTTACCAGATGCTCACCGGGCGGCGGCCCTTCGTCTCCAGCGGCGCGCTTTTCACCGACCTCCAGCGCCTGCCTACGCACGAGCCCGCTCCGCTCCGCGCGCATGTCCCGGATCTCGACCTCGACCTCCAGACCATTGCGCTCAAAGCCCTGCGCAACGATCCCGCCGCGCGCTACCGCAACGCCGCCGCGCTGCGCGAAGACCTCGAACGCTACCAGCGCGGCGAGCCCATCCTCGCCCGCCCGGCCACCCTCGCCGAGGTGCTGTGGAAAAGCCTGCGCCGTTTAACCCGGGGCCAGCGGCGGTGAAAAAGTGAACGCCGAAGGTGGCTTGGCGGATGCGGCACGCTTCTAAGAATTTCCGCCGCGCCCGATGGTTGTTGAACCATTGCCAGCCGTCCGTCCCGGCCCGCACACTCCGCACCTCTATGAAACGTTTCCTCCTCCCCATCGCCTTCGCTTTCGCCGTCAGCGCCCACGCGGCTCCGCCGGAAAAACTCGAGCTGAAAAAAGGCGAGCACATCGCCATCGTCGGCAACCAGCTCGCCGACCGCATGCAGCATGCGGCTTGGCTGGAGACGCTGATCCACGCGAAGTTCCCGGCGCAGCAGCTCGTCTTCCGCAATCTTTCCGCCGCGGGCGACGAGGTCGCGACATGGCATCGCTCGGAAAGCTTCGGCTCGCTAGAGCAATGGCTGACGTGGGAGCAGGCCGACACGGTTTTCGCGTTCTACGGATTCAATGAATCGTTCAAGGGCTATGAGGGAATCGAGCAGTTCAAAAAGGATGTGGACAAGTTTTTGAAGGACACCGCGAAGCAGAATTTCAGCGGCAAAGGCAGCGCGCGCGTCGTGCTGTTCTCGCCCATCGCGAATGAAAAAATGGCGAGCCCCGATTTCGCCGATCCGACGGCGACGAACACGAACCTGCAAAACTACACCGCAGCGATGGCCGAAGTGGCGAAGGCGAATGACGTGCAGTTTGTCGATCTCTTCACGCCCTCGCAGCAGCTCTACAAGGACGCGGCGGCGCGCGGCCAGGCGCTCACCATCGACGGCATGCACCTCAGCGATGCCGGCGACCAGGCGCTCGCGCCGCTCGCCTTCAAGGCGCTCCTCGGTGAGGCCGCTCCCGCGGGTGATGTGGAGAAGCTGCGCGCCGCGGTGCTCGACAAGAACTGGCAGTGGCATCAGCGCTACCGCACCATCGACGGCTACAACGTCTATGGCGGCCGCTCGCGCGAGAAGTACGCGCCGAAGGGTGCGGACGGAAAGCCGTTCGCCGACCCCATTTTCAACAACGCCGTGATGCAGCGTGAAATGCAGCAGCGCGAGGTGATGACCCAAAACCGCGATGCCCGCGTGTGGGCCGTGGCGGCGGGCGGCGATGTGAAAATCGACGACAGCAACGTGCCGCCGCCCGTGCCGGTCGGCACGAATAAGCCCGGCGATCAGCCCGACCTTTCGTGGACGTATCCCGATGGCGAGGCGTCCATCGCGAAGATGAAAGTGAACGCGAACTGCACGGTGAATCTTTTCGCCGACGAGAAAAAATTCCCCGAACTCGCGAATCCCGTGCAGATGGCGTGGGACACGAAGGGCCGCCTGTGGGTCGCGGCGTGGAAGAACTATCCCGAGCGCGAACCGCTGGGCAAAGATGGCGACAAGCTGCTCATTTTCGAGGACACCGATGGCGACGGCAAAGCCGACAAATGCACGACCTTCCTCGACGATCTCAACGGCCCGACCGGCTTCTCATTTTACAGGGACGGCGTGCTCGTGATGCAGGCGCCGGACCTGTGGTTCGTGCCCATCGGCAAGGACGGCAAGGCGGGCAAAAAGGAGCGCGTGCTCATGGGTCTCGACAGCGCCGACTCGCACCACACCACGAATGCCCTCAACCCCGATCCCGCGGGCGCGATCTATCCGAGCGACGGCGTCTTTCACCGCACGCAGGTCGAGACGGCCGCCGGCCCGATCCGGCACAGCGACGCGATCGCGTGGCGCTTCGAGCCGCGCACGATGAAGATGGAAAAATACGCGCCTTACGGCCTCGTGAATCCGCACGGCAAAGTGTGGGACGCGTGGGGCGACGACATCCTCACGAACGCGACGCAGAACGGAAACTACTTCGGCCCGGCGATCAGCGGGCATCTCGACAATGGCGATCATCCGGGGATCAAGGATTTCTGGAACCGCCCGTCGCGCCCGTGCCCCGGAACGTGGGGGCTAACGAGCCGGCATTTTCCCGACGACTGGCAGGGAAATTTCCTCAACGCCAACGTCATCGGCGACCAGTGCATCTACCGCGTGAAAGTCGAGCAGGACGGCTCGGGGCTGAAAGGCACGACCATCGAAAAACTCGTGTCCGCCGATCCCGCGGAGCTGCCGACATTTCGCCCGATCTGCGTCGATGTCGGGCCGGATGGCGCGATCTATTTCTGCGACTGGAGCCAGACGATCATCGGCCACTTGCAGCATCACCTGCGCGACCCGAACCGCGATCACCAGCACGGGCGCATCTACCGCATCACCTACAACGGCCGCCCGCTGCTGAAACCCGTGAAGATCGACAGCCAGCCGATCCCGGCGCTGCTCGATGTTTTGAAAGCACCCGAGAACGACACGCGCACGCTCGCGAAGATCGAGCTGGGCAAACACGACAGCGCCGAGGTGGTCGCTGCCGCGAAAAAGTGGGCCGCGGCGCTCGACAAGAATGATCCGAATTACGAGCACCACCGGCTCGAAGCCCTGTGGGTCTGCCAGTGGCACAACACCGTCGATCTCGACCTGCTCAAACAGGTGCTCGCCTCGCCCGCGCCGCGCGCCCGCGCCGCCGCGGTGAAAACGCTCGGCTACCAGCGCGACCGCATTTCCGGGGCGCTCGCGCTTTTGAAAACCGCCGCCGCCGATGCCGACCCCCGCGTGCGCCTGCACGCGGTGCGCGCGGCGAGTTTCTTCCGCCAGTGGGAGGCCGCCGACGTGGCGCTCACCGCGCTCAAGCAGCCAACGGATTACTACCTCGACTACACGCTCAAGGAGACCATGCGCCAGCTCGAGCCGTGGTGGAAAAACGCGGTGGCGGAAGGCAAGGCGCTGGCCGCGGACAATCCCGCCGGCATCGACTATGTGCTCAGCAGCGTAAACACTGCTGATCTCGCAAAAATGCCGAAGTCGCCCGGCGTCCTGACCGCGATGCTCACCCGGCCCGACGTCGCGCAGCCGCAGCGGCTCGACGCGCTCGGCGAACTCGCGAAACTGAACAAGGCTCCGCAGGTCACGGTGCTGCTCGGCGCGCTGGAAGCATTCGCCGCGAAGGGTGGCAAGGCGGCGGAGGATCTCTGCCGCATCGTCCTGCTCCAGCCGCCGGGCGATCTCAAAACCTCGCGTGAAGCGCTGCAAAAACTCACGGCGAGCAGCCGCGCGGAGTATGTCCGCCAGGCCGCGCGAGCCGCGCTCATGCTGGCCGATGGCTCGGTCGGCAGCCAATGGAACGAGGCGTCGAAATCGCCCGCCGCGCTCACGGATTTCCTCAACGCGCTGCCGCTCATCCCCAATCCCGAACTGCGCGCCACGGCGTTTGAAAAAGTGCGCCCGCTGCTTGGCGCACTGCCGCCGGGGATCGACACGACCAAGCCCGCTGCGGGCCGTTTCGTCCGTATCGAACTGCCGCGCAAAGGCACGCTCACGCTCGCGGAAGTGCAGGTCTTCGTGGATGGCCGCAACATCGCGGGCACCGGCGCGGCGAAGCAGTCCAGCACCTCGAACAGCGGCGACGCGCAGCGCGCTGTGGACGGCAACACCGACGGCAGCTTCGCCTCCGGCACCGAGACGCACAGCGTCGAAAACGAGGATCATCCGTGGTGGGAACTCGACCTCAAAACGCCGCAACCCATCGCCGCCATCGCGGTGTGGAATCGCAGCGAGAACGGCGGCACGTATGCCGCGCGGCTCGACGGCTTCGATCTCACGGTGCTCGATGCTGACCGGCACGAGATTTTCAAAAAGGCCGGCAACCCCGCGCCTAAAGAGTCGGTGCGCATCGAGCTGCAAGGCGACGTGGCGGGATCGGTGCGCCGCGCCGCCATCCGTGCCGTGGCCGGGCTCGGCAAGGAGCCGCAGGCGGTTTTCGCCGCGCTCACCGACCTCATCAGGAAAGGCGACCAGACGACCACCGCCGCCCAGTCGGTGATGCGGTTGCCGCGCACCGCGTGGTCGAAAGAGCAGGCCGCCCCGGCAGTCGCTGCGCTCGTCGCGTGGGCCGGCAAAGTGCCCGCCGACGGCCGCACCGCGCAGGATTACATCGAGACCGTGCAGGTTGCCAATGAACTGTCCGCCTTGCTCCCCGCCGCCGACGCCGCCAGCGCGCGCCAGGCGCTGAAGGAGCTGCGCGTGAATGTCTATGTCATCAAAACCCTCCGCGAGCAGATGCGCTACGACACCCCGCGCCTCGTCGTCGAAGCGGGCAAACCGTTCGAGATCATCCTGCAAAACGCCGACACGATGGCCCACAATCTCGTCGTCGTGAAACCCGGCACGAAAGAAAAAGTCGGCACCGCCTCCGCGACCATGACGCCCGACAAACTCGACGGCCAAGGCCGCGCCTTTCTGCCGAACAGCCCCGACATTCTCGCCGCGACGAAGCTCATCGACCCCGACCAAAAGCAATCGCTCAAAGTCACGGCTCCGACCGAGGAGGGCGAATACGAATACGTCTGCACCGTGCCCGGCCACTTCGCGATCATGAACGGCAAGCTCATCGTGACCAAAGACGTGGACGCCTACCTCTCCGCGCATCCGTAGCGGCGCGTTGCGAGCAAAGATGGGCGCTCGCGCCGGTCGCGCTGGTGTGCCATAGGAGCGGGATGTTCCGCCCCGTTTTGCTGTGCCTGCTCGCGCTGTGTGCGCTGGCGGGGCGTGCCGAGGCGGGGCCGGTGATTGCGGAGTTCATGGCGGAAAACGACGGCACGCTGACCGACGTGGACGGCGCGGCGTCGGACTGGATCGAGATCGCGAATCCCGACGTGACGGCGGTGGACCTCGCCAACTGGGCGCTGACCGATGACCCGGCGGCGCTGGGAAAATGGCGCTTCCCCGCCACGACCCTCGCGCCGGGCGCGATGCTCGTCGTCTTTGCCTCGGGCAAAAACCGCGCGCTGCCGGGCGCGGAGTTGCATACGAATTTCAGCCTCGGCACGGGCGGCGAATATCTCGCGCTGGTGCGGCCCGACGGCTCGGTGGCGAGTGCGTTTGCGCCGTCGTACCCGGCGCAGCGCGCGGGCGTTTCGTACGGCCTCGAACGGCGCGACGTGACGCCGCTGCTGGTCGCCGGCACGACGGCGGCGCGCATTTTCATCCCGGTCAACGGAACACTCGGCACGACATGGACGACGGAGAGTTTCAATGCCGCCGCGTGGACGGCGGGCGTCGCCGCCGCGGGCTACGATGATCTTGTGCCCGATGCGTCCTCGACGCTGATGGGCGCGTGGGATTTCAACGACGCGACGATTCCCACCACGCTCACGGATCGCAGCGGGCGCGGCAATAATGGCACGGTCACGGGCGCGACTTTCACCGTGAGCGGCGGCGGGCGGAGCGGTGGGCTCGGCGACCGCGCCATGGATTTCGGCCCGGCGGGCTCGGGGCGAAATGTGAAGATCGCCAATGCGGCGACGGGCGCGTTCGACGCGGCCACGGCGGCGGACAAACTGACGGTCGCATTTTGGTGCTACGGCGGCGCGGCCCTGCCGGCGCAGAGCAGCGTGTTTTACGCGACGCAATTGGCCGACGGCAGTGGCGCGCGCATCGTGCAGGCGCATCTGCCGTGGTCGGACGGGAACATTTATTTTGACACCGGCACCGGCGCGACGCCCGAGACGCGCATCTCCCGCAACGAGCCGACCGCGGCGAACTACAAGGGCCGGTGGAACCACTACGTCTTCCGCAAAGACGGCCCGCTCCGCGAGGTCTGGCAGAACGGCGTGCGGTGGCTGAGCGGCGACAGCGGCAACCCGCTCCAGCAGTTCCGCGGGTTCTGGATCGGCAGCGCCTACAATGGCGTCATCAACTATCCCGGCCTGCTCGACGACTTCGCGATCTGGTCGTCGGCGATCTCGACGGCGGACATCGCCACGCTCGCCGCGGGCGGGTCGCCGCTGGTGCTCGGCAGCTACGTGCCGGTCATCGGGACGAATGTGCGCACGGCGATGAAAGGCGTGAGCGCGTCGGCTTTCGTGCGCGTGCCGTTCACGCTCGCCGCCGCGCCGGACTTCGATGCGCTCACGCTGCGGCTGCGCTACGACGACGGGTGCGTGGTCTATCTCAACGGCGTGGAAGTGGCGCGGCGCAATGTGGCGGCGGGCGCGGGCGTGGGCGCGCTGGCCTCGGGCAACCGGCTGAAACGCGACGCGCTCATCGCCGAGGAGATCGACCTGAGCGCGTGGGTCGGGCTGCTGCATGCGGGGACCAATGTGCTCGCGGTCCACGGCTTTAACGACAGCGTGAACGGCACCGACTTTCTCCTCATCCCCGAGCTGTCCGCGGTGCATCGGCTGGCGAACCGCTATTTCACTACGCCCACGCCGGGCCGGCTGAACAACGCGGGCTACGTGGGCTTCGTCGATGACACCGCGTTCAGCGTGAACCGCGGCTACTACGATGTGCCGTTCACCACGGCGATCACCACGCCGACTTCCGGCGCGACCGTCATCCACACCACCGGCGGCAGCGTGCCCGCGCCCGGCCACGGCACGGCCACGCCCGCGCCCGGCCCGCTGGTGAATGTGAGTGCCACGACGGTGCTGCGCGCCGCGGCGGTGCTGACCGATTTCGTGCCGACGAACACCGACACGCAGACCTACCTTTTCATCGACAGCATCAAGGTGCAGCCGGTGAATCCCGCGGGCTTCCATGCGACGTGGGGCTCGTATCAAACATGGGGGCCCGTCGGCGATCCCGCGCCCGCCGACTACGCCATGGACCCGAACGTGGTGAACGCCGCGACGCAGCCAGGGCACACCGTCCGCGACGCGCTGCGCTCGCTCCCCGCGCTGTGCCTCTCGCTGCCCGAGGCCGATCTTTTTGACGCGACCACCGGCCTCTACGCCAACTCGGAGCAGCGCGGCGACGAGTGGGAGCGCCGCGCGGGCGTCGAGTGGATCGAGACGGACGGCACCACCGGCTTTCACGCCGAGGCCGGCCTGCGCGTCCACGGCGGGGCGAGCCGCATCTACTACCACACGCCGAAGCACTCGCTGCGGCTCGACTTCCGCGGCGAGTACGGCACCGCGCGGCTGAAGCATCGCGTCTTTGCCGACAGCCAGGTGGACAGCTTCGACCGGCTCATGCTGCGCGCGTGCAGCACCGACAGCTTCCCCGTGCAGGACGTGGATGTGAACGAATGGCCGCGCACCCGGGCCACCTACATCCGCGACGTGTGGATGAAAGACGCGCAGCTCGAGATGGGCCGGCCCGCCGGGCACAACCGCTACGTCCACCTCTACCTCAACGGACTTTACTGGGGCATCTACAACGTGGCCGAGGACCTCGGCGCGGAATGGCACGCCACCACGCAGGGCGGCGCCGCCAGCGAATACGACGTGCTCAAGGACCTCAACGAACTCGACGCCGGCGAACGCACCGCGTGGGACCAGCTCCACGCCATGCTCAACACGCCCACGGTCAGCGACGCGCTCGTGCAACAAGTCCAGGGCCGCAACCCCGACGGCACGCTCAACCCCGCGCTGCCCGTGCTGCTCGATGTGCCGAACCTCATCGACTACATGATCCTCCACATTTTCGCCGCCGCGCGCGACTGGCCGAACCACAACTGGTGGGCCGGACGCCGCCGCGGCCCGCTCAGCGCGGGCTTCCGCTTTTATTCGTGGGACCAGGAAATCACGAACATGAACCTGACGTGGACCGGCACCTACTCGAATGAAATCATCGAGTCCGTCGCGTACCCCGGCACGCCCGCTTTTCTCTACGACCGCCTGCGGCAAAACGCGCAGTTCCGGCGGGACTTCGGCGACCGCGTGCAGGCGCTGATGTTCAACGGCGGCGCGCTGACCCAGGCGAAAAACGACGCGCGGGGGAAGCGGCGGCAGACCGAGCTGGATGTCGCCATCATCGCCGAGTCCGCGCGCTGGGGCGATGCGCGGCAGCCCCTGGCGGTCACGCGCGAGGCGAACTGGCTGCCGGAGATGGCGTGGATGGAAACGGTGTGGTGGGTGAAAAATCCGGCCAACGCGTTCCAGCGTTTCCGCAACGTGGCGCTCTTTCCCGTGCTCGCCGCGCCGTCTTTCAGCCAGCACGGCGGCACCGTGCCGGCGGGTTTCCGCCTCACCATGACCGGGCCGCCCGGCGCGACAATTTACTACACGACCGATGGCAGCGAGCCGTTCCCGCTCGGCACCACCTACACGCCCGCGCACGTTTACATGGGGCCGATTACCATCAATGCGGACACCACCATCAAAGCGCGCACGCGGACTTCCACCGACATCTCCGCGCTGCTCACCGCGCGCTTCACGCTCACGGCGGCGGCGGGCGCGGCGAATCTCACCGTCACGGAAATCCACTACCACCCGGGCGCGGGCGGTGTGGAGTTTGTGGAGCTGATGAATGTCTCCGCGCAGGCCATCGACATCGGCGGCGTGCGGTTGACCGATGCGGTCGAATACACGATCCCCGCGGGCACGCAGCTCGCGGCGGGCGCGCGGCTCGTCATCACCGGCGACACCGCCGCCTTCGCCGCGCTCTACGGCGCGGGCGTGCCGAAGCTCGGGCCGTTCATCGGCTCGCTGAATAACGGCGGCGAACTCCTGCGCGTGCTCGCGCCCGGCGGCGCGGTCATCGCCAGCGTGACCTACGGCGACAGCGCGCCGTGGCCGCCCCGCGCGGACGGCGACGGCTACAGCCTCACGCTCATCCGTCCCGCCGTCGGGCTCGATTTTTCCAATGCCGCCAACTGGCGCGCGAGCGTGACCGTCGGCGGCTCGCCCGGCGGGAGTGACGCGCAAAATTTCGCCGGCGCGAATCCCAACGCCGACTTCGACGGCGACGGCCTCACCGCCTTCGCCGAGCACGCCCTCGGCACCAGCGACACCGACCCGCGCTCCGGCCACAGCACCGTCTCCGCGAGCACCGCGGCTGGCGCGATCGACATCGCTTTCACCCGCCGCCTCGCCGCCGACAGCGCGCTCGTCACGCCCGAATTTTCCACCGACCTCGCCACATGGCAGAGCGCCGGTTTCACCCTCCTCACCGAAACCCCGCACCCCGACGGCACCGCCCTCGTCACCGGCCGCTTCACCCTCCCGCCCGCCGCCGCCCGCGCCTTCGTCCGCGTGCGCGTGAGCCCGCGGTGAGGCGCGCTATTGGTTCACGCGTTTGCTCAGAAGGTAGGCTAAAAGGTCGCTGAGTTCGGCGGCGGGGAGAGTTTCGCCGAAGGTCGGCGGCATGAGCGAAGTCTCGGTTTCGCGGCGCTCGGCGATGTCGGTTTTGGCGATGGGAATCTCCTGCGCGGCGAGGTCGGCGAGGACGAGTTGCGCGCCTTCTTCGCGGCGGAAGACTCCGCTGACGACGCTGCCGTCGCGCTTCGTGACGACGAGCAGGCGGAAGGCGCGATCGACGTTGCGGCTGGGGTCGAGGAGATCTTCGAGCAGGCGGTCGGGGCCGCGCCCGCCGATGCCGTCGAGCTGCGGCCCGATGGCCGCGCCTTGGCCGTCGATGGCGTGGCAGACGGCGCAGTTGCGGGTGAAAATTTCCGCGCCGCGTGCGGCGTTCGCTTTCGCCGGATCGAAGGCGGCGCGGCGCGTGGCGATGAGCTGGTCGGCGGCGGTGTTGGCGGGCGGGAGTTTTTTCAGCAGCTCGCGGAGGCGGGCGCGTTCGTCTTCGGCGGCGGTGGCGAGGAGGCGATCGACGGTGGCTTTGTCGCGCAGGACGGCGGTCGAGGCTTTGCCCGCCTCGATGGCGGTGATGAGGACGAGGGTGCCGCAGCGGTTGGCGGAGAGCGCGGTGGCGAAGGCTTGCTGGAGCTTGGCGGAGGCGGTGGGCAGGGCGTCGGCGACGCGCTGGCAGACGCTGGGGCTTTTGATTTCGCCGAGCGCGGTGGCGAGTTTTTCGCGAAGCGCATCGGGCTCGTCGGCGCTGGCGAGGGCGGCGGCGAAGGGCGCGAGGAAGGCGGGCTTGGCGATGTCTTCGCCGTAGAGTGCGATGAGCGCGCGGGCGGCGGCGGCGCGGGAGATGCCGTCGTTTTTGCGCTCGGCAAAATACGCGGTGAGCGGCGGCGCGAGCGCGGTGAGTTTCAAAGTGCGAGCGAGGTCGGCGGCGAGAATTTTGTGGCTCGGGCCGTTGGCGCGGTCGGCGAAGACGAGCGCGGGCAGCTCGGGTTTGAAGCGGCCGAGGGCGAGCCAGGCGTAGGCGGGGCCGGCGTCGCCGTCGGTGATTTCGAGGTAACCCGTGCGGCCTTTGAATTCCTCCAGCGCCCACTCGATGCGCTGCGCAGTGTCGTTGCGCGGCGGCGCGGTTTCGCGGAGCACGCGGTTGTCGGCGGCGTCGCAGAGGCGGACGAAGTTTTTTTTGCCCGCAGGCTTCGGCGGCTCGCCGTCGTGGCCGCAAAGGTAGAAGCGCAGCGTGCCATCGAGCGCGAAAGCGGCGCTGCGGAGGACGCCGGTGCGCGTCTCGCCGTGCGGGAAACTGGAGATGAGCTGCGCCGTTTGCCCGTCGGCGCAGGCGCGCTCTTGCACCGCCCACATCGGCTGCGCGGTGGGTGTGCCGTCGAGATTGGTGGCGGTCCAGCCGGTGCTGTTTTCTTTGGCGGCGAAGAGCGCGGTGGCGACTTCGCCGCCCCATGCGCGGAGCGCGTCGCCGGGCGCGGTGCTGCGTTGGGCGAGGGCGTCGAGCACGCTTTGGAGGACGGCGGCCTGCGCGTCGAGGTCAGTGGAAAGGCGGCGGCGGGCGAGCGCGGTGAGGGCGTCGAGACGGTCGGCGGGGAGATTTTTGGCGAGGCTCGGCAGTTGTTTGGCGAGCAGGTCGGCGGGGACTTCCACTTTTTCAAACAGGGCGAAGCGGAGGAGCGCGGTTTCTTCGCCGGGGACGGCCAGCATGATGTCGAGGAGCGGGCGGAGGTCGTCGGCACTGAGGCCGTCGAGTGAAAGGCCGGCGGAGATTTTCGGCGCGCGGAGCTGGTCGCGGAGGGCGATGCGGGTGGCGTGGATGAGGTGGTCGTCGTCCGCGGGCGCGCGGCGCAGGAGCGCGAGGAGAGGGCGGAAATTTTCCGGCGACGGTGACGCGCCGAGGACTTCGGCGGCGCAGCGCGCGGCGATGGCGTCGGGGTCGTTGAGCGCCGCGCGGGCGGTGGCGAGGGCGGCGTTTTTGGCGGGCTCGGATTGTGCGGCGCACCAGTCGCGGGCGAGCCGGAGGGCGTGGGTGCGGACGAGGGCGTCGGCGTCTTTCATCGCGGCGATGAGCGTGGCCGGGGCGAGACCGTCGAGGCGGCTGAGCGCCCACAGCGCATTGGCTTTCTGCAACGCGTTCGCCGGCGTGGCGAGCGCGGCTTTCAGCGGCGCGACGGCGGCGGCGCCGCTCACGTCGCACAGCTCATTCAGCGCGAGCGTGCGGCGGGTGAGGTTGCCGCTGCCGAGTTCGCGCACGAGGCCGGCTACATCGCCAGGCATGGCGAGATTTTCCACCCCGCCCGGCGGAGTGATGCGCCAGAGCCGCCCGCGCTCGCGGTCGCGGCCGGGATGGGTGAGCGGGACTTCGTAGTGGCC
>JANPHJ010000090.1:0-10036 GCA_031424395.1 Chthoniobacter sp. | reverse complement strand
CTCCGGCGAAGTCACCGCCGGCGGCAGCGCCGTCCACCACGCGGGAGCTGCGCGCCCTTCGTGAAAGAGCACGCGGCCAAACATCCGCGGGTCGCTGAACACGAGCGCCTGCCGCGCTTGAAAAAGCACCAGATGATCGTGCCGACCGGGCGCGAAATCCGGCGGTTCGGTGCGCAGTTTGCCGGTCATGCCGAGATGCACGCCGAGCCAAAGATCGCGCGAAAACCGAAAGAGCATCTGCTTCGCCCGCGCCTCGGAGCCGAGCAGCATCGTGCCCGGCAGAGCCGCCGCGAGCCGCGCGGCGATGCCGCGAAAAAGCCGCTTGTCCGCATGCACGGCGACGCGCGCGATTTTGCGCCGCAGGCCGGCGTCCCACTGCTGGCGGTAAAACTCCACCTCCGCGAGTTCAGGCATCGCGGCTTACAAAAAGCGGATGCTCAGCGGGTAGCGGAAGGCGGTGCCGTCGTTCGCTTTGATCGCTGCGATGATCATGCAGACGATGTGGAAGACCGGCAGGACGAAGAACACCGGGATGGCGATGATCGCGCCGATGACGGTGATGAAGAGAAGAAAGTTTGCGAGCATGTAAATAGACCAGGAGATTTGGAAGTTGAGCGCCTCCTTGCCCTGGTCATCGACGAAGGGATTGCCGTCGCGCTTCGACAGCCAGACGATGAGCGGCCCGAGCAGGTGGCCGACGACAGTGAAGTAGGCGGCGAAGGCGCTGAGATGCGCGATCATCGCCCACATGCGTTCGTCTTTGCTCGGCGCGAGGGTCACGGCGGTGGCGGGAGAATCGGAAGGTTCCATGCGCCGGAAACTAGCGCGCCGTCCGCGCGTGCCAATGCGAAAGACGCTGCCGCATTGCCACGCCCGGCGGGGCCGCGCAGCATCCGGCGCATGTCCCCTGCCCGCCCCTTGCATCTCGCCCTGCTCGCCGCCGTGGTCGGCGTGCTCGCGTGGTCGGGGCTCGCACCGCACGACCGCCTGACGTGGTGGCTGGAAGTCGCGCCTGCGCTCATCGGGCTGGTCGTGCTGGCGGTTTCGTGGCGGCGCTTTCAGCTCACCGATCTCTCGCTCACGCTCATCGCGCTGCACATGATGATTCTCTGCGTGGGCGGCAAATACACCTACGCCCTCGTGCCGCTCGGCGACTGGGTTCGCGACGCCCTCCACCTCGCGCGCAACCACTACGACCGGCTCGGCCATTTCGCGCAGGGTTTTGTCCCCGCTATCGTCGCCCGCGAGATCATCCTGCGCCGCGGGGTGCTTGCGCGGCGCGGCTGGCTGGCGTTTCTGGTCATCAGCATCTGCCTCGGGATCAGCCTCACCTACGAGTTGATCGAATGGCTCGTCGCACTCACCAGCAAGGAGGCCGCCGATTCTTTCCTCGGCACCCAGGGCGACCCTTGGGACACGCAGGAGGACATGGCCACGGCCTTCGTGGGCGCAGTCGGCGCGCTGCTCACGCTCGCGCGCTGGCACGACGCGCAGATCCGCGTGTTGCAAAGTGCGAGCGCGCCCTGACGCGGTGCGCACCCACTTTCCACTTCCCCTCCGCCCTTTCACTCATAGTCTCCCGCTCCCGTGGAAAACACCGCCTCCGCTCCTACTCCTCCGCGCTCGCCGCTCGGGCTCATTTTTCTCACGCTGTTCATCGACATGGTGGGCTTCGGCATCGTCATCCCGGTGCTGCCGCTGTATGCGGAGGGCTCGCGGATCAACGCCACGCCCTCGCAGCTCGCGTGGATCGTGGGCATCTATTCGCTGCTCCAGCTCGTGTGCTCGCCGCTGTTTGGCAAGTGGAGCGACCGCGTAGGGCGCAAGCCGGTGCTGGTGGTGAGCATCCTCGGCACGGCCATCGGCTTCGTGGTGCTGGGCGCGGCGCAGACGGTTTGGATGCTAATCCTAGGCCGGATCATCGACGGCGTGAGCGGTGGCAACATCTCGACGGCGATGGCCTGCATCGCCGACGTGACGACGAAGGAAAACCGCTCGCGCAACATGGGCCTCGTCGGCGCGGCCTTTGGGCTCGGCTTCATGCTCGGGCCGGCGCTGGGCGGCGTGCTGAGCAAGCACTTCGGCCTCGCCACGCCGTTCTACTTTGCCGCCGCACTGGCCCTGCTCAATGCCCTGCTCGTCTGGCTGCGCCTGCCGGAAACGCTCACGGCCGCGTCGCGCGAACGGGCCAAGGAACGCGCCACGATCAGCGAGGTTTTCCACGGCGGTCGCGCGGGCATGATCGCGGCCATCCTCGCCAGCCAGCTCGCGTCCGTCACCGGCTTCTCCATTATGACTGCCCTCTTCGCGCTCTACTGCGAAAAGCGATTCCACTACGACGCTGCGCAAGTCGGCTACATCCTGGCCTACGTCGGCTTGCTCGGCGTGCTTTTTCAGGGCGGGCTGCTGCGGCGGCTGTTGAAAAAGCCCATTGAGAAAGAGCTCGCGGTCATCGGCGCGGCGGTGCTCGCGGTGAGCATGGCGGCGCTGCCTTTCACCCATACGCTCGGCGTGCTGCTGGCCGTGTGCTTCGGCATCTCGCTGGGCAACAGCTTCGTCACCCCCACGCTCAACGGCCTCGCCTCGCGCACCACGGACGCGCACTGCCAGGGCCGGCTGCTCGGGCTGATGCAGAGCGCGGGGAGCCTGGGGCGGTTTCTCGGGCCGATGATCGCCTTCCGGCTCATCGTGGAAACGGCGGACGCGGACTACGCGCGCACGTCGTTTTTCGCCAGCGCCGCGATCCTCACGCTCGCGCTGGTGTGCATCCTCCTCGTGTCGCCGGCCAAGGCGGAGCATGTGGCGGAGGCGATCCCGGAGACGTAGGGGGCCGGGGTGCGGGAGGTTGGTTTTACCGCAGAGGCGCAGAGAACGCGGAGGGGCGCAGAGGTGAGTTATGGAAGTCATCATGCGAGCGCAGGAATAGTTTGTCCGAAGCTCTGAACTCTCTGCACCTCTGCGGTAAAAATAAAGCCAACGAGAGGGAAAGATTGTCGCCGTAGATTGATTGCCGATTGACACCACAAAATGTGGTGTTAAATCCCGCGCAATCCCCGACATCTCATACAAGATGCACTGTTCTAAATGCGGCAGCCTTGAGGACAAGGTCATTGATTCGCGTCTGTCGAAAGACGGGCGCGCGATTCGGCGGCGGCGGGAATGCGTGGGGTGCGCGCACCGTTTTACCACCTACGAAGAGATCGAGCGCGCCGATCTGCGGGTGAGCAAACGCGACGGGCGCAGCGAGCCGCTTTCCCGCCAGAAGCTGCTGGGCGGCATGGTGAAGGCCTGTGAAAAGCGGCCCGTGCGCATCGAGACGCTGGAGACGGCGGCGGATGAGGTGGTGCGGGAAATCGAGAGCGAGTTTCAGCGGGAGATTCCGTCGAGCGTCATCGGCGCCAAGGTGATGGACAAACTGCACGGCCTCGATGAGGTGGCCTACGTGCGCTATGCGTCGGTGTACCGGCACTTTCAGGACATCGGGGAGTTTTTGGAGGAAATCCAGTCGCTCGGCCGGAGGCCGAAAAAGAGCGGGCTGCAACCGGAGCTTTTCAAGTGACCGTGGCCCTATGATCTGCCTCAAGGACACTCTCCCCGTCATCCAGCTCGCGAGCGGGCAGGCCATCGCTTTCGAGCGCGACTGGCTGGTGCGTTCGCTGGCCCAGGCGGCGGCGCGCGCGGGCTATGCGAAATGGTGGCTGGCCGAGCATGTGGCCGCGAGTGTGACGGAGTATCTGCGTGAGCAGCCCGAGCTGAATGTGCTGCCCGTCGAGCGGCTCACGGCGGCGGTGCAGTCCGTCCTGCAGGTCATCGGGTACGGCGAAATCGGACAGCACTTTGCGCCGGCGCCGCCACGGGTGCAGGTGTCGCTGGTGGCGCTGGCCATGGAGGCGGGCGCGGGCTACGAGCTGGCGTTTTTCGAGATGCTCGGGCGGCGGCTGCGCGAGTTGTGCCGGGAGCCGGGCGGGTGCTTCGAGCTGCTGGGCCTCGAGCGCTGCGTGAAGCTCCTGCGCGGCAGAAAAACCTGGAGCCGCGACTGCGACGCCCTGCGCGAGGAGATCGTGTCCTTTACCCGCGAGCACTCCGGTACGGCTGCTGCTAGGAACGAGATCGCCTTCTCCCTCGCATGACCCTTTTTGAAAAGATCGCCAATGGCGAAATCCCCGCCCGCATCGTCTGCGAGACGGCGGATTTCATCGCCTTTCACGACGTGAACCCGCAGGCGCCCGTCCACATCCTCATCGTGCCGAAGCGCGCCATCCCGCGCCTCGCCGAAGCCCAGCCCGGCGCTGCCGACCTGCTCGGACGCATGCTCCTGGCTTCGGGCAAAATCGCCGCCGACGCCGGCCTCGCGGCCGGCGGCTACCGGCTCGTCATCAACAACGGCCCCGACGCCGGCGAAAGCGTCCCGCATTTGCACATCCATCTTCTGGGCGGACGCGCCTTGCAATGGCCCCCGGGCTAAGTATGAGTCCGCGCCCTTTATGCCCAACCTGTTTTTCATCCTTCCCTTGCTGTCCGTGGTCGCCATCTACCTCGTCCGCCTCAAAGAACTCGGCACCAAGCGCGACCTCATCGCCGGGAAAATTCGCGAGAACCTGACCCTGCGGCTTTTCCTGCTCGCGGGCACCGTCATCTTTGCCGGCTCGATTGCGGAGTTCATCTGGCTGCGTCCGAGTCTGCGGTGGGGGCCGTTTATCGCCGGCTGGGCGTGCGGCATCGCGTCCTTCATCATCCGGCGGCAGGCCATCGCCGCGCTAGGCCGGTTCTGGAGCCTGCACGTGGAGATTCGCGAAAATCATGAGTTCGTGCAAAGCGGGCCGTTTCGCTGGGTGCGGCATCCCGCGTACTTCTCCATGATCCTGGAGTTGCTCGCCCTCGCCCTCATCTGCAACGCCTTTTTCACCCTGCTGCTGATCCCGCTTTTCTTCGTCCCCGTCCTCATCCTGCGCATCCGCATTGAGGAGCTCGCGCTGGTCGAGAAATTCGGCGACGCCTACCGCACCTTTCAGCAGACCAAGCCCGCCCTTTTTCCCTGGAAATGGTAGCCCGTCTCCCCAGCCCGCGATCCGCGGAACGGCGCGTAGTCATCACCGGCATCGGGGTGGTTTGCGCCAATGGGGTGACGGTCGAGAAATTCTGGGACAGCCTGCGCCGCGGCGTCAGCGGAGTGAAGCCGACCACGCGCTACGACGTGAGCAAACTGCCAGTGCGCGTCTCGGCGGAAATTCAGGACTTCAGGATCGAGGAGCATCTCGAGGCGGTGAAAATGAACCGGCTCGAGCTTTCCGTGCAGTATGGCCTCGCCGCCTCCGCCGCCGCCGTGCGCGACTCGAAGCTCGAGGTCAGCGCGATCGACCCCGACCGCATCGGCATCGTCGAGGGCACCACCACCAGCGGCGTGAGCAATGTGCTCAAGGTCCAGGAGCAAATGCAGGGCAAGGGGAAAATCCATCCCTACAACGCCATTGGCGGCTACTGCGGCGAAGGCAGCAGCGCCATCGGCATCTACCTCGGCATCCACGGCCATGCCCTCACCTACTGCTCCGGCTGCGCGTCGGGCGCGGACGCCATCGGCTACGCTTGGCGGACGGTGAAAGACGACGACGTGGACATGATGGTGGCCGGCGGGTCGGACGCCATGTTTGAGGCGCAGCATTACGGCTTCTGCCGGCTGCGCGCCATGAGCGAGCTGGAAGGCGCGCCCGGCACGCAGATGCGGCCGTTCGACAAGACGCGCGACGGCTTTATCCTCGGCGAAGGCTCCGCATATTTCATGGTCGAGGAGCTGGGCCACGCGCTCAGCCGCGGGGCGAAAATCTACGCCGAGATCGTGGCCCACGGGCGCAGCGCCGAGTCCTATCATCCCACCGACCCGCACCCGGACGGCTTTGGCTATATCAACGCCATGCGCCGCGCCCTCCGCCGCGCCGGCCTGCACGGCCCCGAGGTCGATTACATCAATGCCCACGGCTCGGCCACGCCGCTCAACGACCCGCTCGAAACCAAGGCCATCAAAGCCGTCTTTGGCTCCCACGCCGGGCGCGTGGGCATCAGCGCCACCAAGCCCGTCACCGGCCACACCATGGGCGCGGCCGGAGCCATCGAGTCGGCCATTTGCGCCCTGGCCATCCACAAGCAGGAGATGCCGCCCACCATCAATCTCAAGACCCCCGCCGACGGCTGCGACCTCGACTACCTCGCGCAGGGCGCGCGGCCCTACCCCATCGACGTGGCCCTGAACCTCAACGCCGGATTCGGCGGGCGCTACGCCTGCCTGATCATGCGCCGGTATTCCGGCACATGAACCCGGTCCAGATTGCGGCGCTTACCGCGGCGGCGGTCAATCTGGCCCTCGCCCTTTTCGTCTTCTGGCAAAACCCCAAGGCGCCCCTGCATCGCGCCTATCTCATCTGGGGGCTCGGCGTAGTCCTGTGGAATGCCAGCGCCCTGGTGATGTGCATCGAGCGGGTGCCCGAGGAATATGCCCTCATCGCCGCGAAGCTCCTCCAGTTCGCGATCATCCTCGCGCCGTTGGGCCTGTTTTCGACCTCGCTGCTCATCGCCCAAAAGCCCATCCCCAGGCTGGTCTTCGGCGCGTTCTGCGCCCTGCACGCGATCTTTGCGGGGTCGCTTTTCACCGACTGGTTCATCACCGGCGTGCGCAAAATCCCCCACGGCTACTGGTCGCAGCCGGGGCCGCTTTTTTGGGCCTACACCGCCTCCTATACCGCGCTGATCGGCAGTTCCATCGTCGTCCTGTACCGCGCCCAACGCGCCGTCTCCTCGCTCCAGCGCACCCGCATCCGCGCCATGTTTGCGGCCATCGTCTGCATCGCCTTTGCCGGCACCAATGACCTCTTTCCCATCCTCAATCCGGTCGCCAATCCGATCTACCCTTTTACCACGATCCCCTTCTATCCGCTCGGCAGCGTAGCCGCGTGCATCTACATGACCATCGTCGCCTACAGCGTGCTCCAGCACACCCTGCTCGACGTCCACGTCACCCTCAGCCGCATGGTCGCGCACATCATCCGCATCGGCTTTATCCTGCTCATCGGACTGTGCCAGCTCCTCCTCATCCAGGCGCTTTCCGGCGGAAAATTCACCTCCTTTCACCTGCTCTGCGCCCTCCTCGTCCTCGGCGTGAGCGCGATCCTCGCCAGCATCTTTTTCCCGCGGCTTTTCGGGGCCGGCACCGAGACCGTTGAGCGCAAACTGCTTGGCGACCGTTTCGAGTACCAAGACAAAGTGCGCAGCTTCATCGAGTACATGCCGTGGTATGCCGACCTCGATCTGCTGCTCGCCGACCTGCACGAACTCTTCCTGCGCTCCTTCCGCATCGCCAGCTACCAGATCATTCTGCGCGATGAGACCAACCGCACCTTCGGCCTCTTCCGCACCCATCCCGAGCAGCCCGCCCGCCTGCTGCCCGAGCTCCAGGCGCAGTCCGCCATCCTCCGCTATTTCGACTGGGGCAAAGGCGAGTACCTCTCGCTCCACCGCCACCACCTGCGCTTCGCCGCGGGCAGCATCGAGCGCGAGGCCAGCCAGCAGCTCGAGCACTTTGGCGCGCAGTTCTGCTTTCCCCTCACCTCCCAGAGCGAACCCTTTGGCCTCCTCCTCGTCGGCAAAAAAATTTCCGACGAACCTTTCACCGCCACCGACATCACCCTCCTCGTCTCGCTGGTAAAAAACATGAGCCTCATGGTGAATCAAATCCGCCTGAAAACGCAGATCCTCCAAACTCAGGAACTCGATTTGCTAGGAAGAATGTCCCGCGGCATGGCCCACGATTTGAACAACCTCCTCACCCCAGTATGGACGCTCCTCCAGCTCTCCGGCGAATCCGGCCAGGGCTTTGACGAGGAACTCCTGCCGGTCGCCCTGCGCAACATCAAGACCATGGGCTCCTACATCAAAGAGGCGCTGTTTTTTTCCGAAAACCTCCGGCTGGACCTGCACCTCGGCCACCTCGACCTCGTCATCCAGCACGCCGTTGATCTCGCCCGCGCCAGCCGCAAAAAAGAGGTCGAAGTCATCTCCGTCACCCCCGGTGAAGTGCTCGCCGAGATGGACGAGGTGCTCATGCAGCGCCTCATCGCCAACCTCATCTCCAACGCCATCGACGCCTCCCGCACCGGCACCCAGATCCACGTCCACCTCGACCGCCTCCCGCGCGGCAGCGAGCCCGACTGGCTGCGTCTGCGGGTGGTCGATCAGGGCGAAGGCATCCCGAAAGAAAACCTCAGCCGCATCCAAACGCCCTACTTCACCACCAAAAACCGCGGCGATGAAAACCGCGGCTTCGGCCTCGGCCTCGCCATCTGCCGCAAGATCGTCAATCTCCACGGCGGCAATCTTTCCGTTGCCAGCGTCGTGAAAAAGGGCACAACCGTGCAGGTCGATTTGCCCAGCCGCCAGCGCAGCAAAACGGCCGCTCCCCTCGCCCTTTCCGCCTAAATGCGCACCCTCCTCGTCATCACCAAACAGCCCTCGCTCGCCGCCGCGGCGGCCTCGGTGCTCGATCCGCAGAAATTCCAGCTCATCACCAAAGAGGCCGTTGGCGAGGCCGAGTTTCTCCTCTCCCGCGGCGCCATCGACGCCACCATCCTCGACGTGGAGCTCACCGACGCCCGCGCCGTGCGCCTCATCGAGGAGATGAAGACCTTTGCCCCCGCCTGCCCCATCCTCGTCTATACCGGCGACAAGCAGTGGGAGTGGGAAGAGGACGCCTACCTGCTCGGCGTCGCCCACATCCTGGCCAAACCGGTGCGCGGCAAACTGCTCAACACCCTGCTCGACCGGATGTTCCCCGAAAGCGATTCCGCCCGGCCGCTCGCCCTGCAAACCACCTCCGCCATCGAACCCGCCATCCTGCGCCCCTATGTCGATCAGGTGCGCTCGCTCGAAGCTCTCCGCCGCTTCTCCAGCGTGCTCACCCACAGCCTCGATTCCGCGGCGCTGCTCAAGCAGTTTCTGCTGCTGCTGCGCGAAATCATCGGCGTCAACCGCGCCATCATTTTCCTGCGCAAACCCGCCGGCATCCTCAGCGACAGCCCGCTCTCCCAGGACGACCGCTGGCTGCGCTCAGCCTGCGCCATCGGGCACGACCAGAGCGTGCTCCAGCACTTCGCCCTCTCCCTCGGCGCAGGCATCGGCGGGCACCTCCACCGGCAGGGCCGCATCCTCCGCGCCGGCAGCCACGACGCCCAGTCGAACCGCGAGATCACCAAGGAATTCCAGCTCGTCGGCGCCGAGGTCGCCATCCCCATCCTCGACCGCCAGTCGCTCATCGGCGTGGTCGTTTTCGACGAGCGGCTGACCGGCGAACCGTACGCCAATGAAGAGCTGACCCTCATCTTCCACATGCTCGAGGAAGTGGGCCTCGCCATCCGCAACACCTGGCTGCACGACCAGCTCCTCGGCAACCACGCCATGATCGCCGACATCCTGAGCCACCTCGGCACCGGCTGCGTGGTCGTGGGCGCGAACCTCGCCACCCTCCACGCGAACCACTCCGCCGAGCGCTTTTTCCTCCAGGATTTTCCCGGCAAATCGCGCCTCGAATTCTCCGACCTGCCGCAGATGCTCGGCAGCATGGTCTTCACCGTCATCAAGACCGGCGTCGGCGTCCCGCCCTTCAAAGTCCAGCGCCCGCAGACCCCGGACCTTTTCTACCGCGTGTGCATCCTGCCCTTTCGCACCCAGAGCGCGACGGCCACGAATTCCGCGCTGCTCATCATCGAGGACACCACCGAGCACGAGCGCGCGCAGCGGCTCGAAATCGAGGCCGCGAATCTCCGCCTCGTCAAATCCATGGCCGAGCATCTCGCCCACGAGATCGGCAACTCCCTCGTCCCGCTTTCCACGCACCAGCAATTGCTCAAGGACTCGATCAACGACCCCGAATTTCAGGAATCCCTCTCCACCGTCCTCGCCTCCGGCGTGAAACGTATCTCGCGCCTCGCCAGCCAGATGGTCTTCCTCGCCCGCGAATGGCAGGCGGACTTCCACGAGCCCGTGCCCATCTCCG
>JANPHJ010000089.1:0-16280 GCA_031424395.1 Chthoniobacter sp. | reverse complement strand
CTCGTCCGCGGCGAAGGCGCCAAGAAGACCGCGGACCGCATCGTGACCGAAGCCTACGACTACTCGGGCGCGGTGTACGACTTCTACAAGAGCGTCCTGGGCCGCACTTCCGTCGATGACAAAGGCATGCGGCTCGACTCGACGGTCCACTACCGCGAAGACCCGCGCGAGCCGTTCGACAACGCCTTTTGGAACGGCGAGCAGATGGTCTATGGCGACGGCGACGGCGAGATTTTCGACCGTTTCACTAAATGCCTCGACGTGATCGGCCACGAACTCACGCACGGCGTCACGCAGTTCGAGGCGGGGCTCATTTACCAAGGCCAGTCGGGCGCGCTCAATGAGTCGCTGTCTGATGTCTTTGGCTCGCTGGTGAAGCAGTGGAAGCTCAAGCAGACCGCGGCCAAAGCCGACTGGCTCATCGGCGCGGGCCTGCTCGCCAAAGGCGTGAAAGGCGTGGCCCTGCGCTCGATGAAAGCGCCCGGCACGGCCTACGACGATCCGCGCCTCGGCAAAGACCCGCAGCCCGCGCACATGAAAGACTACGACCACACCGCCGGCGACAACGGCGGCGTCCACACCAACTCGGGCATCCCGAACTTCGCCTTCTACCTCACCGCCACGGCGCTGGGCGGGCACGCGTGGGAAAAGGCCGGGAAGATCTGGTACGACACGCTCTGCAACCGGCTGCGCGCCGACTCGAATTTCGCCGACGCGGCGAAGGCGACCGTCAAATCCGCGGCTGATCTTTTCGGCGTGAACAGCGCCGAGCAGAAAGCCGTGCAGAGTGCGTGGAAGCAAGTGGGCGTGCTCAAGTAGCCGTCCCATCGTACGGGCGGCTGCGGGCTCGCCAGCGCCGCGTCCGCCCGCTTTGCTGCCCGCCATGCGCATCACCGTTTCCCGCACCGGCGGCTTCGCCGGCCTCCGCCCTCCGCCCATCGTGCTCGACACCGCCACGCTCGCCGGCGCGGCGAAAAAACACGTCGAGGAGCTGGTCGCGGCGTGCAAGTTTTTCGACCTGCCCGCGACGCCGGCCGGCGCGGGAAAATCCGCCGACCAGTTTCTCCACCACCTCACCATCGCGCACGACGACGGGCGCGAGCACACCGTTGAGCTGCACGCTGAAGCTGCATCCGGGCCGCTCCGCGACCTGCTGCACCTCGTGCGCAGCGGCGGGTAGAGCGTGGAGAGCGCTGCTCCGTCAGCGCATGGGCCTTTCTGTTTGCGCGGTTCGGGCGGCGACGGAGCGCCGCGCTCCACCCCGCAATAACTTTGGCCGTCGCTTCAAGCGACGGATTGCGTCCGGCGCGCGGGGTCTTTATCTAGGCGCGATGTCCAGCTCTCTCGCTCACGGAATCATCGACGCCTACGCGCGGCGGCTGCCGTATCATCCTGGCAAATGGCGGGTCATCGAGGCGCTGGTGCGGCTGAGCGGGGTGGGGGAAAGCGACCGCGGCCAGAGCTTCACCGTCGAGATCGAAGGGCTGCGCTGGCAGCTCCAGACGACCTGCCACATCCAGCGGAAACTTTTCTACCACGGCTTCATCGACCGCACGGAATGTCGCGAACTCTCCGCGCGGCTCACGCCCGGCGCGGTGTTTTTCGACATCGGCTCGTACTTCGGCTGGTACTCGCTCTGGCTCGCGAAGCACTGCGGCGTCAGCGCCTGCGCCTTTGAGCCCGTGCCGGTGAACTACGAACTGCTCGCCGAAAACGTGCGCCTCAACCCCGCGCAAAACGTCCGCACCTTTCCGCTCGCGCTGTCCGACCAGCCCGGCGAGGTCTGCTTTCAACTGCCCGCCGCCGACAACCGCGGCACCGGCCGCATCCTCGACGACGGCGGCCAGCGCGTGCCGGCGATCACCCTCGACGCCTTCGTCGCGGAGCACGGCATCACACGGCTCGACGCCATGAAGATCGACGTGGAAGGCGCGGAAGTGCGCGTGTTGGCGGGCGGGCGCGAGACGCTTAAAAAATTCCGGCCCGCAATTTTGATCGAACTGAATCCGAGGCGACTGGAAATGCTCGGAGCCAGCGAAGCCGCGCTGCTCGCGGCACTGCGCGAGCTTGGGTACGAGATTCATCACGTGGGCAAACGCGGACTGGAGCCGTTTCGCGGGATTCCCGCGGGTCAGGAATACACGAACCTGATTTGTCTCGCGCCTAGCGTGAAATAACGCCGCGCGCCGCGGAGTTTCCGTTGGACAAATGTAACCTCCGTAGTTACATAATCGTCCACACGATGGCTTCCAGTTGCCGCTTTGCCTTTGCCGTTCATGTCCTCGCAGTGCTCGCGCTGAAGCGCGAGAGCGGGGGCGTGTGCTCGCACTTGCTCGCGGGGAGTGTGAATACAAACCCGGTCATCATCCGCCGGCTGCTCACGCGGCTGCGCCATGCGGGGCTGGTCTGCACGCAGAAGGGTGCGGGCGGCGGGGCGTCGTTGTGTCAGGAGCCGGAGGACATTGCGCTGAATGTGGTCTATCGCGCGATTGAGCCGGGTGCGGCTATGGGCCAGCATCCGCACAAGCCCAATCAGCGGTGTCCGGTGGGCGCGGGCATTGAGCGAGTGCTGGCGGAAGTTTCCGCTGCGGCGGAGAGCGCGTTTGAATCCGAACTCGCGCGCCGCACCCTCGCCGATGTGCTTGCCGCGATGGCCGAGGAGCCGCCGCGCGGCAAGACCGCCCGCACGCGCAAGGCCGCCTGAACGCGCGGCGCGATTTCTCTTTCACCAACCCAAAACCAACACACCGCCATGTTCACCGACACCGCCCACGTTGACCCGCCAGCCGACGTCCAAAACACTGCCGCCACCGATCATCGCGATCTCCGCAGCGATGAATTCTGGCGCGACATTCCCGCCTACGCGCACGTCTCCGCCGACGAATTCCGGAGCCACACTTTCCAAAACAAACACGCCGTCACCAACCCCCGCCAGCTCCGCGCCACGCTCGCGGACCTTGTGCCCGCCAGCTTCTACGAGGATCTCGAGGCCGGCGTGAAAAACGCGCCGATGGCCCTGCGCATCTCGCCCTATCTGCTCGCGCTCATCGACTGGAGCGCGCCGGACACCGACCCGATCCGCACGCAATTTCTCCCGCTCCGCGCGCAGCAGCAGCCCGACCACCCGATGCTGCGCTACGACTCGCTCAACGAGCGCGAGGATTCGCCCGTGCCCGGCCTCACCCATCGCTACCGCGACAAGGCGCTCTTTCTTCCGCAGGATTCCTGCCCCGTTTATTGCCGCTTTTGCACCCGCAGCTACGCCGTCGGCGGCGACACCGATGCGGTGGAAAAAATGAAGCTCACCACGAACCTCGCGCGCTGGGAGCAGGCGTTCGCCTACATCGCCGGGCAGCCCGACCTGGAGGACATCGTCATCTCCGGCGGCGACAGCTACAACCTCAGCGCCGCGCATCTCCAACTCATCGGCGAGCGCCTTTTGCAGATGCCGAATATCCGCCGCATCCGCTACGCCACGAAAGGGCTGTGCGTGCTGCCGCAGAAAATCCTGAGCGACCACGCGTGGACCGACGCGCTCACCCGCGTCGTCGAGCTGGGCTGGCGGCTGCACAAGGACGTGGTCGTCCACACGCATTTCAATCACCCGAACGAGATCACCGCCATCACGCGCGACGCCATGGACGTGCTCACCGAGCGCGGCATCCACGTCCGCTGCCAGACCGTGCTCCAGCGCACCGTCAATGACGACCCTGCGGTGATGACCCGGCTCGTCCGCCGGCTCGGCTACGTGAACGTGCATCCCTACTACGTGTACACGCACGACATGGTGCCCGGCGTCGAAGACCTGCGCACCACGCTGGCCACCGCGCAGCATTTGGAAAAGCACGTCCGCGGCGCGACCGCCGGCTTCAACACGCCCGCCTTTGTCCTCGACACGCCCGGCGGCGGCGGCAAGCGCGACGTGCATTCCGCCGCGCGGTATGATCGCGCCACGGGCATCTCGGTCTTTGAAAGCCCGAGCGTGAAACCGGGCAAACAGTTTCTTTACTTCGACCCCATCGCCTCGCTCGACGAAACCGCGCGCTGGCGCTGGACGCAGCCTGCGGAGCGGCGGGCGATGATTGATGAGGCGCTGGGTGGGTGAGGGGGTAAGGCGATCTCAAAAACCAGCACCGGCGCGCTGATGACGCCGTTTGCCGACGATGGATCGCCCTGTTCCCGATCAGCCCCGCCGCCTTCCCCGTCCCGTATGGCGGGATAGAGCCGTGCCGCTTTCCTGCGTCGTGCGGTCCGCGTGCCGTGGCCAAACGTCCCATACATGCTCTGCCCCTGCGCGAGAAACGTCGTGTATTTCGCACCCCCCGGCAGCACCTCCTTGCCGCGCGTGACTTGGTAATTCTCGCATAGGAAAACATTCATGTAACCCCAGCCCCACACCACCATCCCGTCCCTCAGTTCGATCTTCATCGTCTGCGGCACAATCTTCACCGCCAGCTCTTTCACGCGCGGCAGGTATTCAGGATTCCCCGTCGCTAGCAGCGCCAGCCGCTCACCGCGCCGTTCCCAGTCGGCTCCAGTTTTTCCTTTTCGAGCGTCTTGGACGTGGGTGATTTTCATGAAAAGGATGTGAAACTCGGCGGACTCAGGTCCGCCTTCAGCACGACCCGCCAGCCATCGTCCGTCTTGAACCGATAACGCACGCCCGCATGAAACTCAGCACAGCCACTGCCTCGCGCGGAGGGCATGAGTGAAAGCCTGCGGAGAAACCGTCGCGCACCGCACTGCCCGCTATTGGTAAGCCGCGACCGGTTTCGGCACGACCCCAAGTGCTTTGTAGTCGAAGCCGGTGCCAAGCGGTTTGTATTCGCCCACGATCCCCACACTGCGGGTCGGAATGATGGCCGCCTCCATCCCCATCCCCCAATACGCGGCGTTGCTGATCATCCTCCGCAGCCCCGCGTTTTCCAGATCCGCCGCGCTGCCCATCGTGGTGTGAAAAACGCGCGCCGTCTTGCCGTCGCTCGTCTGCCAGTTCTTGAACCACGCCACGGGCAGCGGCTCCTTCTTCGGGTTAGGCGCGTCATCGGGCCTGCGGCCCACCAGCGACTGTCCCCAGACGAGTGCGGTACAGCCTTCCGGCAGACTCCCGCCCACTTTGTAAGTGCGGTAAACGTCCGACGGTCCCCAAATATCCGTCACCCCATTCATAATAGGATGCCCCTTCTGCTCCTCGACGATATTCCCGCGCGTCGAGTCCGCGCCATAGTTCCCATGATGCTCCATGAACGTGCCGCCGAGCACATCATTCCCCCAATTCACATTCTTCCCATTCACCTTGTAGGGCAGCCCAGCGTGAAAGCCGTGATTCGCCGTGCGGATCGCGATGATCGGTTTGCCGGAATCAATGTATTTCACGATGCTCTCGCGCTCCTCCATGGGCAGCGTGAGCAGGCGGGCGAAGAAGATGACGAGGTCCGCGGAGGCGAGATGTTCGAGGCCGGGAATGTGGTGCGTCTTAAACTCAGCCTCTTTCCCTTTCTCGGGATAAACCGGCATCGTCGGGTCCACTTCCCCTTTGTCGTTCACGGCGAAAAGCACGGTGCAGTCAAAGCCGTGATGCGTGCTAAGTATCTTCGCCATCATCGGCATGGACTGTTCGCTGCGATATTCCTGATCCGCCGCGATGAGCACGACATGCTTCCCCTTGCCCGGCCCCTCACCGCCCGGATAAGTCAGCCATTGCGGGCTGTCGGGAACGGGGTGAGCCAGCAACGGGCCGCAGGAAAGGAGCAGCGTGAGTAAACAGAATAGGCTGGGCAGATTCGATGTCTTCATGGTGAGCGGGGATTGAAGTTACCGAACGCGCGGTGCTCACGCGAGGAACTCCTTCCACCCGAACGGAAACGTCGGCGAGTCGGCAGCCGCGTCCCTCGGCGAGGTCGCCCCGGGGAAAATCATCAGCAAACCGTTGAGCAACCCAGACAGCGCCTGTTACGCTGCGCCCATGGACTCCAAACCGAGTGGCCGATCAAACCTCCGCGCCATGCGCCGGCCCGGGAGCGGTGGGGATGAACGGCTCGGACGGAACGACGACTTCGCTGCCAATCGAGCGGAGTGAACCGAGTGGAAAGGGATCGCCTGCTGTGGCCTCGGGGCCGACTCTAGCCTCGCGAACGCCCCCACCTCCTGCCGCGATCTCTCCCAACCCGCTTTCTAAAATCCGCCTAATTCCATGACCGAACCCGCCAAATTCAACAACGTCGTCAGCTTCCTCTGGGCCATTGCCGATCTGCTCAACGGCGCTTTCCAGAAGAGTGAGTTTCAGAAAATCATCCTCCCGTTCACCGTCCTGCGCCGTCTCGACTACGCGCTGGAGGCGACCAAGGCCAAGGTGCTGGAGACGGAGCGCACGCTGAAGCAAAAGGGGCTGGAGAACCGCCACGGGCAGTTGTGCCGGGCGGCGGGCTACGTCTTCTACAACACCTCCCAGTTCAACTACGAGAGCCTCCTCCACGATGACGCCAATCTGTCCCTGAACCTCCGTCAGTATGTCATGGGCTTCTCCCCGAACGTCCGGGAAATCTTTGCCGCCTTCCACTTCGACGACGCCATCCGCGATCTGGAGCGGGCCGGACTGCTTTACCTGCTCATGGAGCGCTTCAACGAGAAGAGCAAGGTGGACCTCCGCCCCGCCTCCATGTCCAACCACGAGATGGGCTGTGTCTTCGAGCACCTGCTGCGGAAGTTCAACGAAGCGCTGAACCAGAACCCCGGTGAACACTTCACCCCGCGTGAGGTCATCCGCCTCATGGTGGACCTCGTCCTCATGTTCGATACCGACCTGGCCAGCCCCTACAAGGCGCTGGTGGCTTTCACCGACGTGGTGAAGGACGCCAAGGACGGCCAGGAATACACCGAAGCCAAGATGAACGGCTTCCCCGAGGCCGCGACGGGGGATCGCTTCGAGGGCGATGAATACCGGTTCCTCATTGTGGCCAGCAAGTTCCAGACGGGCTTCGATCAGCCCAAGCTGGAGGCGATGGTTGTGGACAAGAAGCTCAGCGGCGTGGCCTGCGTGCAAACGCTCTCCCGCCTGAACCGCACCACGGAGGAAAGTATGAAGGATGAAGGATGAATGATGAAGTGGGGCAACTTGTCCGGCGCTTTTTAATCCTTCATCATTCATCCTTCTACCTTGCTCCCGGCGGCGGACTTGGAGGCGTTTGCCAACGAGTGGTTCGGTGCCAAGCGAAGTGTCGAGAAGCTCCAAGCCATCACGACCGAAGGCGAGATCATCGATGTGTTCACCGCCGCGGGGTCTTCAGCGCCAAGGCGCGCGACAGGCCAGCCCAGCGAGGAGGCGGACGGGAATAGCGGGGGATGCCGGGTGGGCGAGTAAACGCCCTGGGGTTGCGTCGTCATTTCATCGAGCCCTGTAAGGGCGGCATATCTGTTGTCTCGCCCTTTCAGGGCTTGGTTTGTTTCTGTCGGGAGAACCCAGGGCGTTGCCCTGGGCTGGCCTATTTCGCCCCTTTGGGGCTTTCACAACCGCGCCATCTCCACCACGCGATCAAGCGCCACCGCTACTCCTTCGGCACTTCGTTCACGGTGTAATACGCCTGCTTGTGCAGCAGTCGCTCGCCGTCCTTGGACGCCATCGCGGCGAGGTCGAAGTCGTGGATGTGGCCTACTTCAAATTTCTCCAGATGCACCATCACGGAAAGTCCGTCGGGGGAGGGGATGGCTTTGGTGACGCGGGCGGTGGTCTGATCGACTTCGGGGCTGCCGTAGGCACCGTGGTAAATGTGGGTGTAGGTGGTGATGCGGTAGGCGTCGGGCTTGGCGGCGATGACGGGGGCCACGGGCTTGGTGAAATGAACGAGGAAGCCGTCCTTCTTGATGTTGATCTCCCGGATTTCAAAAGGCACGACGCCGCTCCAATCAATGCGCTGAATGGCGAAGGGCTCGGTGCCGCGCACGGGCCATTGGCGGTTCGTCGTGAAGCCGCCGGCGATGAGCTGGCCTTTCGGCGAAAACTCCACGTTCATGATGCCGGTCGCGAGTCCTTCGCGGAACGGGTAACACGCGCCCTGCCACACGCCGTTCACTTGCTCGGTCGTCGCGCGCAGGATGACGCTGAGCGTGTAGTCGCCGAGGAAAAGCTGGTTGTCGAATGGGCCGAATGCGCCGCCGGTCTTGTTGAGCCGGAAGCCGGAGATGGAGCGTCCCATTTTGATGTAGGGAAAGCGCACCGCGGGCGGGACGAGTTCCTTCACGCGCTTCAGTTCTTCGGTCATGCGCGAGTTGCTGTTGGGCGTCACCGTCGGCGCGGGGACGTTTGGCGCGAAGGGATACCAGTTGTAACTCGCGGGGTGTCCGAGAAAGCCGCCGGGCTTGAGGTGCTTCAGTGAACAGCAGCCGTTCCACGGGCCCTGGCTCTCAATGACAAACATCGCGCCCTCGGCATTCGGGCCCACACCGCCGGGACTGCGCAATCCGCTGCATACGGGGATCATTTTTCCGTCGGGCGTGACTTTCACCGCCCAGCCGCGGAAGAGATTGTGCGACTCGTAGGAGCCGCTGAGTCCGAGCGCGACCCAGATGTTACCTTCGGGATCGGGCTTGGAGGCAAAGGCGAACTCATGTCCCTCGGCATAGCCCCAGTTATTCGTCAGCGTATCGTAGTTATCGGCTACGCCATCGCCATTCGTGTCGGTGATGCGCGTGGTTTCGCCGAAGCTCGTGGCCGTCATTGCGCCGTCGCGCCACGACAGTGAGAAAATCTCATCCTGCCCGCTGGCGAAGAGTTGATACTCCGGCGCTGGCGGCGAAGCGAACGCGCCTTTGATGAAATAAATGTCGCCGCGCCGGGTGCCGACCGCGAGCCGTCCGTCCGGCAGGATTTCCAAACCACCCGGACGCATCGGCACTTCCGGCGGGATGGGGATGTTGACGATGGGATAGTATTTCGCCTCCTCCTTCGCCGTGCCCCACATCCCGCCGAGTTCCTCCGCGTAAAGATGCGGCGCGATCGAACACGCCGCGATGGCTGCGATGATGCGTGCGTGTGTCATTGGTGTTCTCCGCGCGTGACGTGACTGCGGGCGGTCATTCCTATTTCTTAGCTTTCAACAGCTCCGCCATCGCCTGGCCGAGGCGGATGCCGACTTCCATGTAGGTCTCGGCATTGCGGTTGTAGTGGTAGCCTTGGTTCTTCGGCGACACGTCCGCTTCGCGCCACAGGTCGCGCGAGTCCACGGCCTTCACGTTGCCGGTGAATTCGGGATACTTCTTCGCGTCGCCGACGGCGAGCTGCGCTTCCGTAATTTGCAGGCCGAAACCTTCGCGTCCGGTAAATCCGCAACCCGTCGCGAGGACGAACTTCGCATTCGGCGCATCGTAGTCTTTGCGCAGCGTGGGGATGAGTCGAGCGAGGTTTTGCTCGTAGCGGCCGGCGTGGACGGCGTTTTGGTCCTTATTGCCCTGCCACCAAACGAAGCCGGTGATTTCGTAACCCTGACCTTTGTAGTCGGGATAAATTGTCACGAGGTTTTCAAGCGCGGCCTTCGCGTTGGTCATGTCGTCGTCGTATTGCTTGCCCGCATACCACGCGACTTCCTTCTTCGGCTCGCCCTCAATCCATGAGTCCGGCGTGTCTTTGTAGCCGGCAAAAGTCCTCGTCACTTTCTGGCCACCGCGCTCGGTGACTTCCGCCTGATAGCGCTCACTGCCGGGCGGCAGAAGGTCCCAGCCGAGACTGCGATTGCCGATGCACGATTTCAAAATGAGCACCGGCTCGTCGAGCAACTGTCCCATGACAAAACCGAAGCCGAGTTCCGGCCCGATGGATTTGCCATTGTTTGAGGTGGCGCTGAGCGGGCTGCCCTTCTTCACTCGGGCATCGTAGTAATAGACATCCTTGCGCACCGTCCACTGCCCGGCGTCGTCCACGAGATACGGATACTTTTTCTCCGTCGTAGTAAGCGTGGTCAGCGTCCCCGGTTTGGCGCCCGGCAGAATGTCGCCCATGCCGACCATGTTCGACTGGCCCATGAGGATGAAGACTTTCACCTTCTGTGTTTGGTCAGCGGGCTTGCCGTCGGGCTTGATGAGTGGCGCGGGGATTTCCGCGCCAGCGTAAGTAACGACGAGTGTTGTCGCGGCAAAGGCGGCGCGAGTCAGGGCGGACAGGATTGGGTTTTGCTTTTTCATGGATGTTAGCAGTGTGTCGGAAAGCTCACGGTTTCTCGATCACGATGGCGGGACGCGAGAGGACGTTGTTCGACAACTCGCCGTAGTGGTCGGAGCGCCAGTAGTGCTTGAGGTCGGCGGCGGTGATCAGTTGCAGGCCGGGCGTGGCGATGGCGGGGTTGCAGAGCACGTAGAGATTCTCTACGGCGAGGTAGCCGGCGATGGTCAGTGTGTGGCCGGCTTCGCCGTCGGGGTATTGCGGGCCGAGGTATTTGAAATCAATCACCACGGGGCGTCCGGCATCGAGTTCGGCGCGGACGAAGGCGGTCGCTTTGTCGAAGCCATCGTCGTCGGGCGTGAAGGTGACGAGCTTCCAGCGCAGGCCGATTTTTCCCGACGTCTTGACGAGGTCGCCCCAATCGGTGCCGGTGCCGAGCGGCGTCAGGGTGAGCTTTTTGAAATCCCAGCCGCCGAGCTTTTGCCCCTGCGCACGGGCAAACATCGCGCAGCTCGTGGAGCCGCAGTTATTCCAGCCCTGATGCACATGCGGCATCGGCAGCAGCGCGAATTTTCCCGGCTCGGGCTGGCGCTGGCGCTGGTCCATGAGCCTCAGCAAATCCGCGCCCTGCTGCGCGGCCATCTCGCCGGAGGGCTGCTCGGGATTGCCGGTGGCACCGGTGGGTTTCATCTGCGAGACCTTCGTCCAGAGCGCGCGGGCCTTGTCGAGTTCGCCAGCTTGAAAGTGCATCTCGCCCAGGACGACGAAGCCGGACGGGTCGTCCAGCGCGACGGCGCGCTCAGCCAGCCTGCGCGCCTCCGCCGCATCCGGGGGCACGCCTTCGCCGGCGAGGTAAGTCATCGCCGCCGTGGAAGCCGCGCGACCGTGGCCCATCGCGGCGGCTTTTTTCCAAGCCTCCAGCGCCTTTGGAATATCCTGCTCCACACCCTGCGCGGCAAAGTAACACTGGCCGAGATTCCAAGCGGCGGTGGCGGATTTGTCCGCGGCGGATTTGAAATAACCGGCGGCAAGCGCGGGATTGTGCCGCACGCCCGTGCCGCGGAAAAACATCCAGCCGACAAAATCCAGCGCCGCGGCGTCACCCTTGTCTGCGGCAAGGTGCGCCCAGCGCATGGCCTCGGCGTTGTCCTTGGTCACACCTTTGCCGTCGCGGTAGCGCACGGCGAGCGCCAGTTGGGCGGCGGCATCGCCGGTTTCGGCTTTGATGGTGAGATCGCGCAGCGCGTTCGCGTCCTCCGCGTGGGTGGGCGATGCGAGGGTGAGCATGGTGGAAAGGATGGCCGTGCTGATGAGTTGGCGGTGCATGGGATTTGGAATCACGGGCGCTTCTGCGGTTGCATCATGCTGAGTGTTGCCTCCGCGAAAGCCTTGCCCATCAACGCGAAAGTCTTGGCGCAGCCGAGGTAGTGGTAGCCGGCGTTGGATGCGCCGCGTTCCCACATCGCTTTTTCGGCGGGGGTGATGAGCTTCGCCTCGAACTCCTTCAAATGCTCGCGCTTCTGCTCCTCGGTCATCGTGCCGTCGGCGTTGGCGTGGTCTTTGTGTTTCGAGTTTAGGAAGTGGCTCATCTGGCTCACTTTTTCCCGCTTGTCCGCGATGGCTCCGAGTTCCTCGGACCAAAACGGCGCGGTCGGCACGGCGACAACATTTCCTGCAAACTCCGGCAGCAGCGCGGGAGCCGTCATTGCCTCGCGGAATTGCAGCGTGCCGGGGTTCGCGTTCGCTCCGTCCACGCCCATCACGCCGATGACGAAAGGCATCTTCGGCGCGTTGAAATCTTTCCGCACGTCGCGGATGAACGCGGCCATCCACTCGCTGTATTTGTCGAAGCGATTGCCCGGGCTGCCCTTCGGCAACTCGGGATAAACGCTGTGGTCCACCATGTCGTTCCAGCCTTGCAGCCAGACGAAGCCCGCGACCTCGAAACCCTGCGACGCGTCATAGGCCGGGCAGACGCGCTTCGGGTCGGCGAGCACGCGTTTCACATGCTCGACCATGAGGCGGTAGTAGTGCCCCGTTTCCTTCACCTTGTCCGCTTTCCACTTTTCGAAATCCCTGGGGATGCCGTGGCCTTCCTGCTTGGGATAGTTCTCTTTTTGGAATGTGCTCAGCGTGTAAGGCCCGGCGCTCGGCGGGCGAAAATCCGTGTGCAGACTTTTGCCGCCCCACGCCGTCTTGATGATGAGCACTGGCTCGTCGAGCGCCGCATCCATCGTCAGCCCAAACGTGAACTCCGGCCCGATTTTCCCGCCATCCACGTCCGGCTTTTGCCGCGAGCCGTAGCCCGCCGTGAGCTTGCCAAAGCCCTCGCCGTTCTCCTTCCCCGAGCCGGTGAAATACGAAATCCAAACATTGTCGCACACGCGCGGCTTGCCGTCCGCGCCGCGCATTTGCTGGAGCAGCGGCGCGGTCGCCGGGTCGTCGCCGATGTAGTCGAACGTCTCGATTTTCGCATGGCCTTCCATGTTCGACTGCCCGGCGAGGATGAAGACCTTGAGCGGCTTAGCCTGCGCAGAGACGACGAGCGCGAGAAGTGCAGTGATGATAAGTGTTGGTTTCATGATTTTGGGGTCTGTTTATTATTCAGCAGGCTACGAAATTGAGCACGGGTTTGAGATGATCATGGCCGGGCGCGGGTTCATGGTTGTTGTCGCAGTCATGGCTTGGAGGCGGCGCCTGGGACAAAGATGAGTCCGTCAACGAACTCATTCGTTTTGAAAAACTCCGGGCTGCGGACCGGCTTTCCTCCAAGCGTGAGGTACTCGAAGGTAAGGTTGCGGATGCGGGCCTCGGCCTGGCCCCAGAGAATCTGTGGTTCACCCAGAACGCTGGGCGCGGCGATGGAAATGTTTTGAAAGAGGATGCCGGACACGTCGCCGGTGCCTCGCTTTTCTCCGTCCTTGGCGTAGGGCGGCGGGACGGTGTTGCAGATGAAGAACTGCTGGAGCGTGGGTCTGGGGTCTTCGATATTGATGTTGCGGAAAATGACGCCGGAGCCGCCGGGGCCATCGCCTTCGCCGCGCATGTTAAAGACGCGTCCGCCACTCCAGTGGTGCCACTTGGCTCTGGCATAAATCACGTCGCAATCCTCCACGATAAGTTTGCGTCCGTCGAGGTGCGGCAGGCTGCTGAGGACAAAGGAGGAGCCGTTGGCGTCATTCCACAGCACGGTGCGGCGGATGCCGAGGCCGTTCGCATAGAGCGAGTCGTCCTGGGTGCGGAGGAAGCAGTCTTCGATGAGCGTGTTTCCGAATGGATTGATCCCATCGCCGTTCGCGCGCCAGGTGAAGATTTTGGTCCACCTCACCTCGTTGGGATGTCCCGCTTTGTAAGGGCCGGTCAGCATGAGCGAGTGCGTCGCCGAGTCCGCGATGGTGATGCCCTCGACGCGGGTGTCGGTGGTGCCCACGATTTCAATCGGGCGATAAAGGCCGTGATCTTTTCCAGAGACCGCTGGCATCACATACTCGGGATGTTTCGTGCGGGCACCGGACAAGGTGCCGAGGCCGAAGATCCGGATGTTTGTCCCGTCGCCCCATTTCCGGCTGGAGAGCGTGCCATAGACCATCGCGTCTCCGGGGATGTAATACTGGCGGTTCGCACGCAGCGGGAAAGCCAGCCCGACATCGTGAACCCCCGGCAGAAAATAGAGCGTGGTCCAAGGCCCATCCGAAGGCGGAACCTCGCCGGGTTTCACGGCCAGCACGCCGGGATCGGAAGGCTTGGGTTTGCCGACCAAAGGCGGGTTGGCAAAGAGGGAGATGGTGTGGATCGGCGGCCCTTTGTAGCCCTTTCCCGTGTCCTGCCCGTCCATTTGGCCATCAATATCCACGGCCACGAGGCAGGGCTTTTCGAGTCTCACCAAAACCTTGCCGGCCTTGACCTCGCAGACGGACGCCTTGCGTTTCGGATGCACCGCTGCGGTGCGAATCGGCTGGCCGTTGGCGCGGGCGATTTCGATCTCCACGGCACCGTCAGTTTCAAAGTTCACGTAGGCGTGCGTCCAGCCCGCCAGCGTGTCGAAGTAAGCATCCGTCTTTTTCTCGACGGTCTTGCACGCAGTCTCCCACGCGAAGGCGCTTTGCCACTCGCCGCCGATGGAGCGCACGCGCACTTGGTAATGCGCCGACGACGCCAGCCCCGGCACGGGCGGATAGACGATCAAGTCGGCCGCGTGCGACATGGACTGCAACGCGAAGACCAGGATAAGGAGGCGTGAGAGCGTGTGGTTCATGAACAATTCTCGAAGATACTTTGCGGCTAAGCAATGCGCGGCGATTCAGTTCATGCTGGCTTGCGGACTTTCTCGATGACCGCTTGCACCTCGCTCCACGGCACGTCGTGCGGCATCGCCTTTGTGCGCGCGGCCACGACGGCGGCGGCTCCGGCGGCTTCCCCCATGGCGACGGCGTTTCCAGTGACGGGATAGCTGGCGTGGGCGATGAAGTCGCCGCTGATGCAGCGCCCGGCCATGAGCAGTCCATCCACGTCGCGGGCGATGAGCGCACGCAGCGGGATGTCGTAGGGCTGCGCCTTCACGCCCGCGTCGGCGTAGGCTGACTTCTTGTTTTCCTCCGCGCTCAACGCGTGGATATCCACGGCGAAGGTCGCGCGCACTACGTGGTCCGCCCCGCTCGTCACATGATAGACGCGCACCGGCCGATACCACGGCGTGCCCCAATCCCATTCCATATCGCTGTCGAAGCCGAACAACTCCCCATCGCGATTAAACGCCACGCCATAAGTATTGCGCTGGCCGCTCGCGATGAGTTCGCAGTTATTCCCATCAGGGTCCATGCGCACCACAAACCCGCCCGGCGGCTTGTGTCCCGCGCCGAAGCCATTGCCATCCTCCGCGCGCGGCAGCACCAGATCGTCCGCATAATTCCGATGCGGCGAAGTCGGCAGCAAGTCCTTCGGCACTTCCACAAAATTCCCGCAAAGCACATTAAGATGTTTCTTATCCGGGTTCAGCAAAATCGTGTGCGCCCCGTGGTCATTCCCACCGCCCGGCCATTCGCGGAGCAGCTCCACCTTATCAAAATCATCGCCCCCTTTCGACGAGGTGCAGCGCCACAATCCGAACAGCTCGCGTCCATCCGGACCCTTGCCGTGTCCATTTACATAGAGACTGTCGAACGCGAACAGCATCCCCATCACCTCACTCAGCGGGAGCTTGAGCATCTCCGCCTTCGCGATCTGCCCGTCCTTGATCGTGATGGGCGAGATCGGCTGCTTCCGATTGGCTCCGAGCAAAAGCCGCCCCTTCGGATCCTTCGCGATGGAAATCCACGAACCCTCCGTGGCCATGTCCGAAAGCCGAAGCAGCTCGACCTTGAAACCAGGAAGCGTGTCCAGCGCTTCGGGCTTGGTGATGTCTCCCTGCGGCGGCATGTCTCCTCTCGCCGACAAGCAGGCAGCGAAAATACACGCGATGGCGAGAAGCGAGGCAGCGGTATTCTTCATGGGGTTGCGAATTGGTGGTTCTTCGATGGTTCAATATCCAGCGGCACCCTTGGCTCGCTTGGCCTCCTCCCATGCCTTCTTCTCCTTCGCCAATTCCTCCTGAAGACTGGTGATCGTCGCTTCGGCTTCCTTGATGCGGCGCTCCGTATCGTTGGTCCCCAGTTCCTTCGTGAGCTGGGCGCGGGCTTGGCTTCCAGCATCCTTGGCGGACATTCCGGTGGGCGTGGGGAACTTCAGCGGCGTCTCTTCCAGCAGCCAGTCATCGCTGCGCTGCGCGGGCAGGATGACCTGGCGGTGGTTGGTGATGTTGGCCATCGGGTTGCGTGCCCAGGCGTAGCGGTAGTGCGCCGGTTCCGGCACAGAGGGGCTGCTCAGCACGAGGATGGTTTTGATGGTTTTGCGGGTGTTGTCTTTGCCGATCTCGGTGAGCCAACGGACCTCGGCGGGATAGAAACGCCGGTCGTGACCAGCAATGGCGAAGCCGTTCATCTCCGGCTCGCTGTCGTCCTTCAGGGTCACGTCGGTGCTCATGGTGAGGCGGAGCGTGTGATCAACGGGCTTCATCTCCTTGATCATCGGCGGCAGCCAGAAGTCGTCGGCTCCATTGCCTTTGAATGCGCCGTATTGCGTGGCCAGCGCCCAC
>JANPHJ010000088.1:0-33084 GCA_031424395.1 Chthoniobacter sp. | reverse complement strand
TCGACAACTCCAAGCCCGGCCTCCAAGCCCTGCGCGCCGGGGGCCAAAAGCTCGGCGCCGCCACGCCGCTCACCGTGCGCGAAGCCACCGGCCGCTACAGCGAACTGCCCGCCAGCGAACTCCACGCCTCGCCGCCGCCGGCAAAAGCAAACTCGCCGTCGTCTGCGCTGTCCTCCACAAACTCCTCAAAATCGCCTTCTGCATCCTCAAAAACCAAACCGCCTATGACCCCACTCACCACCCACTCCAAACAGACGAAAATTAAAAATGTATCTACGTTCGGGCGTCCCGCTGGGACGCGGCTGACGCCGATTTTCACAGTCCCTACAAGGCGGGCGGCGGCGCGTAGGGCCAGATGTCGTCCCGTTCGGGATCGACCTTGCCGCCGTCGTCCGTGCGGTTTTGGCCCACGCCGTAGAGGAAAAACGTCCCGCCGTCCTTGCGGCGATAGATCATTGGCTGGCGCGAGTAGGTATCCACCGGCACCGCTCCGATGAAGTCCGGGACCAACTCCGCGAGCGTCTCGGGATAAGCGCCCCGCGCCAGCCGCCAGCGCTCCAGCGCGATGGCGAGGCGGACTTCGTCGAGCTGCGTCTGGAGGTGGACGAAACGCCGGGCGACATTCGACAGGACGGGCACCGAAAGGTTGCAGAGAAAGAAATAGTATCGGTCGAAACCCTCCACGTCCTCCGGCCCGGAAGGTGTAGGCCGGTCGGGATCGAACTGCGTTTCATCGCTGCTCACGCGTGCGATCAACTCGTCGAGGTATTGATTGTGCCGGAGTTGATTGTCCCGATAGACGCGCTTCGGGACGAAGAACACCACCGCTTGCAGATCGAATGGCGACGGCTGGCTGATCTGGATCACCTCCCGCGCACGCAGCCAAGGCGGAAGGGAAGACAGCCGGTCATACATGGAATTGGCAAACGCGCACTCGCTGGAAAAACTCTGACGGTAGCCATGCCACATGCAAATCGCCGCGAGATCGGTTTCTATTTTGCGCAACTCGGGCTCGGCCCAGGTGTGGTTTGCGAGGCCATCGCCCACGGCAGAAAAGAGCGTCGCCAGCGCGGACATTTGCATCAGACCGGCGAGCAGCGTCGGCTCTTTATTGAGCGCCCGATGGGCTTGCAGACCCTCGCGAAAATCCATGTAAGCTGCGCTCGAATCTCCGAGCGCGAGATGGGAGCGCAGGCGCAGCGAGAACAATTTGGCCGCGTTCGAAAACATGCCGAGATGCGGCAGCGGCATGGCGATTCCCGCTTTTAGATCGAGTGTAAAGCGGCAGCGCGGGCGGGTTTTCCACTCGCTCCATTCTTTGAATTGCGGGGCGTAATGTTCGAGCGCGCGGAGCACGTCGCGCGGCGGGGAATCGGTGGTTTCCGCGATGAAGCCAGTGTCTTTGAAATAGGTCTGCCATTTCTGCCAATCGAAAGGCTCGCCCTTTCGCGGTGGGCCAAAGTTTGTTTTTCCTTTGGGCGTACCGGGCAGGGCCATCGGGTCTTTCGCGCCGGGCAGGAAGATCGCCTTGAACATCGGCAGTGCGGCGAAGTTTTCCGCGTCGGGGATTTCCGGCGGGGCGAATTCGGCGAGGGTGAGCTTCACGCCGCGGGCGCGGGCGGCGGCGCAGTAGTTTTGCCAGCGGACTTCCGCGCGCCAGTTGGCGAAAAGGTGCGTGGCGACGGCGAAGGCGATGAGCACGAGAAAGATCGCGGTCAGCGGATGGGAACGGAGCCAGGCGGCGACTTTGCGCATCGCGCGAGGCTAGCGGGGCGGGACCGCGGGGCGAGCGCTTTGGGCGATGAAGGCGCAGACGAAGCGGGTGAAGGCGTGGCGGGCGGGCGGGAGGCCGCGGAGGAAGCGGACGAAGGGGCCGAGGTGCGCGGGGTGGCGGGCGAGGTAGCGGACGAGGGCGATGGGGCGCGGGCGCTGGGCGGCGAGGTCGAACCAGGCGGCGAAAGGCACGGGCAGCGGCTCGGGTGCGGGGTCGCTGATGGCGCGGACGGCGAGCAGCGGCACGCCGGCGCGCGCGCAGGCGGCGGCGACGGACGCGGTTTCCATGTCCACGGCGAGCGCGCCGGTGGCGCGGTGGAGGGCGGCTTTTTCGGCGACGGTCTCGGCGGGGTGCGGCTGGCTGGTGAGCGCGCCGGTGAAGGTGCGCGCACCGGCCAGCGCGCGGCTTTGGGCGAGCAAGGCGGGGTCGGAGAAATTCCCGGCGAGGAGCAGGTCGCCGGTGGCGAGGCGGGGATCGAGCCCGCCGGCGAAGCCGGTGCTGATGAGCCGGCGCGGGCGATGGAAGGCGAGGAGTGCGGCGATGTTTTCCGCCGCCGCGGCGGGGCCGACGCCGGTGTGGGCGAGGAGCACTTCTTCCGGGCCGATATTGCCGAGCAAAAACCGCCCCTCACCGACGGCGCTGGCGTGGCGCAGGGCGTGGCGGAAGTCCTGGCTTTCCTGCGGCAGGGCGAAGGTGACGGCGATCATGCTGAAAGGATGAAGGATGAAGGATGAAGGATGAAGGATGAAGGATGAATGCGGGCGCGGGGGGGCTCAATTTTGGCGGGCGGTGCATTTTGAAAACGCAGAGAGGCAGAGATCGCAAAAAGGATACCGCGGCCAAACCTTGGCGCCCTTTGCGCTTCTGGCCTCTGCGTTAAAAAACGCCGCCACGCCGGAACATTGAGCCATCGCGGAAAAAGAAAATGGGTGGTCACCGCAAAACCGGCTCGCTATGTTCCCGCACCTTCGCAAAAACCTCCCCATGCTTCCCGACCGCCGCTTTCCCATCGCCGCCCTCGTCTGCGCTGCCGGCGCGCTGCCGGGGGGCGCGCCCGCGCAGGCACAGGTGCCCGCGGCTCCGGCGGGGCTGGACGAGCAGATGCTGAAAAAGGGCGAGCAGCTTTCCAATGAAGGCAAGCACGGCGAGGCGGCGGCAGCCTATGAGGATCTGGTGAAAAAATACGCGGCGTCGCCGTTTGTGCCGGAGGCAAATTTCCGCGCGGGTTACGCGCATTACAACTGGGGCAATTACGATGCGGCGGTGGCGTCGTTCAAAAAGGTGCTCGACGACAAGAAGGCTGCGCCGGAGCTGGCGGAACTGGCGCTGAGCCTGACCCCGCAAGTGCTGGCGGCCAAGGCGGGCAAGCTGCCGGCGAATGACCCAAACCGGGTGAAGGCGCTGGAGGAGGCGGTGAAACAGTTCGACGTGTACCTGGCGAAATACCCGGCCAGCGAGGAGGTGGAGTCGGCCAGCTACGGCAAGGCGCTGGCGCTTTACCAGCTCGGGAAATACGACGAGGCGGCGAAGGTTTTGCGCGCGAACATGCAGAAATTCGCGGCGAGCCCGACGATGCAGGACAGCCAGTACCTGCTGGCGCTGACCCTCGGCACGATCGCCAATGTGGCGATGCAGGGCGCGGCTCCCGACGCCAAGGCGGCAGATGCGCAGTACGACGAGGGGGAGCGGCTGCTGCGCGACATCATCACGAAGCGGCAAAACCTGGCGCTGGCCAATGACGCGCAGTTCCAGGTGGGCGAGCTGCTGCTGGCACGGGGCGGTTTCATCGCGGAAAAGGAGAAACAGGCGGTCGTGATGAACCGCGCGCTGGACGCCTACCGCGCGGTGCTGACGAAGGAGTATGTGCTTCAGGCACAGCAGCAGCGGATCGAATTTTTCATCAAGACGCGCAATGACTCCGCGGCGAATCCGCCGCTCTTCCAAAAGTACAAGCGGGTGGTGGAGAAGGAGCAGGAGAAGCTGGCCGGCTTCAAGGACCGCGCGGACGACACGGTGACGGCGAAGATCAAGTGCGGGCAGATTTTCTCGCAGCTCGGCAAGCCCGACGAGTCGCGCATGGTGATGACCTACATCGAGCAGATGGGGCTGGCGACGGAGCCGGAGCAGAAAAAGCTGGTGCTCTACTACATCGCGCGCAGCTACGCGGCGCAGAATCTGGCGGCCAAGGCGGAGGAGAAATACGCCGCCTTTCAAGCCGCCTACAAAAGCGACCCCCTGGGCCAGGACCTGCCGCTGCTCATGGGCGCGATGTATCTGAGCGACGACCCGAAGCTGAAGGACCCGGACAAGGCGACGAAGTATTTCACCGAGGCCGGGCAGCTCTACCCCAACACGAAGGCCGCCTCGACCGCCGTGCTGATGCAGGCGCAGGCGATGATCCAGCTCAAGCGCTACGACGAGGCGCTGAAGGTGCTGAATGAAACGCTGGCGAAAAATCCGGCGAAGGACCTGGCGGTGGATGCGGAGTTTTACCGCGCGACCATTTTCGCGGAGACGGGCAAGACGGCGGAAGCCGTGGCCGCCTACAAAAAGGTGCGCGACACCTACCCCGGCACGCCGCAGGCCGAGCAGGCGCATTTCCAGGCGGCCCAGCTCCTGAGTGGCACGGAGGCCAAGGCGGCGCTCGGCGAGTTGCAGTCGTTCATCGCGAAATTTCCGAAAAGCCCGCTGCTGCCTACGGCGATTTTCACCCTCGGCGGCGCGCAGAATGCGAGCGGCCAGAAGGACGCGGCGCTGGCGACTTTCAAAGACCTCGCGGCGAAATTTCCGCAGAGCGCGCCCGCGCCGTACGCGTATTTCGAGCGGGCGAAAATCCTGAACGGCAGCCAGAAGCTCGACGAGTGCCTGGCGGTCATGCGGGAGTTCATCAAGGGCTATGGCGACAACCCCGCGCTTTACCAGGCCTACGATTTTGTCGCGCAAATCCACACCAGCCAGAGCAAGGGCGCGGAGGCCATCGCGACCTATGAGGAGTACGTGGAGAAGCACCCGAAAGAACCGAACGCCGCCGAGGCGCTGCTGAAGCTCAGCACGCTGTGGAAGGCGCACACGGACGCGCAGGGGCCGTACCTCGCCATCGAAGAGGCGAAGCGCGTGGAGTGGCGCAAGGGCGTGGAAAAAAGCACCGCCGCCGCGGAGCGCGTGCTCACGGATTTTCCCGACAGCCCGGCGGTGGCGCTGGCGCTGAAAAACCTGCTCGAGGTGCAGCGCCTCCAGCAGACGGTGAAGCTCAAGAGCGAGGCCGAGGTGGAGAAATACTTCGAGGAACTCGCCGCCAAATTTGCCGCCAAGCCCGGCACCAAGGCGAAGATCATCTTCACGCTGGCGGCCTTCACCTTTGAAAAAGACAAGGCCAAGGCCGTGCAGCAGATGGCGAGCGCCTACAAGCCCGACCTCAAGTTTGCCCCCGAGGACCTGGACCTCTACGGGCTCGCGCTCATCGACGGGAAAAAATACGACGAGGCCATCGCGGCGTACACGAAGCTCAAGAACGACTACCCGCTTTCGGCCACCGGCACGGGGCCGCGCGATGTGCAGGAGGCGCAGGCCATCGCGCTCGCCGGCTGGGGCAAGGCGCTGCAGGAGAAAGGCGACAAGACTGGCGGCGGGGCGAAATTTGCCGAGTTGGAGAAGCTCTATCCGTGGTCGCCGAAAATGCTGGAGGTCAACTACGGCCTGGCCATCGACCTGCATGAAAAAAAGCAGGACGACGACGCCATCAACCGGCTCCGCGAAGTCATCAAGGCGCAGAAAGCCACCGCGGAACTGCGCGCCCGCTCAATGCTGCTGCTCGGGAAAATCCACGAGGCCAACGCCCGCTATGCTGAGGCGATCGACAACTACGTAAAGATCTCGGTCTACTACAGCGCTATCAAACCTATCGCCGCCGAAGGCCTGTGGCTCGGCGGGCAGCTTCTCGAACGCCAGGCCAGCGGCGACATTCCCATGCCCGCGCCGCCGAAGCCCGTCGTGAAGCCCGCCGTGAAGCCCAAGGCCACGCCCGCGAAGAAATAGCCCGCGCCCCCTTTGCCCATGCTGAAACAATCCGCCCTGCTCCTGCTCGCCACTGCGCTCTGCCTCGGCGGCGCGGCGTGCGAGGAAAAAAAGACCCAGGCCGAACTCATGGCGGCGAAGAAAAAGGAGTTCCAGGTGAAGCAGAAACAGGTGGCGATCAAGGCCTACAAAGACCTCGTGGACAAGTATCCCGACTCCGAGTTTGCGCCGAAGGCGAAGGCGAAGCTGCAGCAGCTCGGCCCGCCCACCGCCACCCCGGCGACGAAGAAAAAGTGACGCGGCCCGAGCGCGCGGCCGCGGTCTGCGCGATCCTCGCGCGCACTTATCCGCAGGCGCACTGCGCGCTGGATCACACCACGCCGCTGGAACTCCTCATCGCCACCGTCCTCTCCGCGCAATGCACCGACGTGCGCGTGAACCTGGTGACTCCCCCGCTCTTCCGCGTCTGCCGCAGCGCCGCGGATTTCACGGCGCTGCCCGCTGAGCAGCTTGAGGACTTCATCCACGCCACCGGCTTTTTTCGCGCCAAGGCGAAAAACATCCGCGCCTGTTGCGACGCGCTCATGGAGCGCCACGGCGGCGAAGTGCCGCGCACGATGGACGCGCTGACCGCGCTCGCTGGCGTCGGGCGCAAAACGGCGAACGTGGTGCTCGGCAATGCGTTCGGGATCAACGTCGGCGTCGTCGTGGACACCCACGTCACGCGCCTCAGCGCGCGCCTCGGGCTGACGCGGCAAACGACGCCGGAGAAGATCGAGCGCGACCTGATGAAGCTCATCCCGCGCGAGCAATGGACGCTTTTTGCCCACTGGCTCATCTGGCACGGCCGCCGCCGCTGCACCGCGCGCAGCCCCGACTGCGCCGGCTGCGAACTCCGCGCGCTCTGCCCGAGCGCGGGGAAGTTTGGAAAATAATCCGCCCCGCTAGGCGTGCGCCGCGGGCGGAGCGAAGTCCACTTTGGCGTAGACTTCGGCGAGCGGCAGTTCGGCTTCGGTCACCGGCAGGGGCAGCACGGCGTCGAGCCCACGCGCGGTCGTGAGCACCCAGCGGTCGTCGCCTTCGCGCGTGAACCGCTCGATGACCGGCGTGTCCTGCGAGACGAGCAGGTATTCGCGCAGGCTCGGAAGCTGGCGGGAGTGCTCGAACTTTTTCCCGCGGTCGTAGGCCTCGGTGGTCTTGGAAAGGACTTCGATGATGACGGTCGGATCGTGGCCGTGTCGTCGGTGCCGGGCAGGAAGGTCATCGGCTCGCAGAAGATGGAAACGTCCGGGTAGGTGTAGAGGTCGTCGCCCGGGATGCCGATGCGGAGGTCGCTGGTGTAGGCGGTGCAGCGGTGCCCGCGCAGGTGCGCTGCAAGAATGCCGCCGATGTTGGCCGCGAGCAGGCTGTGGCGCGCGGTGCCGCCGGCCATGGAGAACATTTCGCCGCCGTAGTATTCGCTTTTGTACGGAGCCTCGCGCTCGATGCGCAGGTATTCCGCGACGGTGAGCGGGAGTTTTTTGACGGGCGGGGACATGGTCTTGGAAAGTAATGCGCCGAGCGGCCGAGGCGACAAATTTTCTCCCAGCCCGGTCAGCCAGCCGACGGCAGCGGGGCGATGGGATTCGTCTCCGCCTCGTAGTCCACGCCGGGCAGGCCGAAGCCGAAGAGCTTCAGAAACTCGGTGCGGTAGCCGGCGATGTCGGTGAGGGCTTCGAGATTTTCCGTGGTCGCCTGCGGCCAGATGGCGGCGACCTCGGCCTGTATTTCCGGGCGCATCTCCCAGTCGTCGATGCGCACGCGGCCGGCCTCGTCGGGCGGCGGCGCGGCGCGGTCGTAGAGGCGGGTGGCGAAGAGACGGTAAATCTGCTCGATGCAGCCTTCGTGCAGACCGTGGGCTTTCATCACTTTGTAGAGCATGGAGATGTAGAGCGGCACCACGGGGATGGCCGAACTGGCCTGGGTGACGAGCGCCTTGTTGACCGAGACAAAGGCGTGCCCGCCCTGCGCCGCAAGCCGCGTTTGCAGCCGCTGCGCCGTGGCTTCGAGATCTTCCTTGGCGCGGCCGATGGTGCCGTTGCGATAGATGGCCTACGTCAGGTCCGGCCCGACGTAGCTGTAGGCCGCGGTGAAGGCGCCGTCCGCCAGCACGCCCGCGCCTTGCAGCGCGTCGATCCACATTTCCCAATCCTCGCCGCCCATGACCGCCACGGTGTCGGCGACTTCCGGCTCGCTCGCGGGCTCGATGGTGATGTCCGTCACCACGCCTTTGTCGGTGTTCACCGTCTTCGCGGTGAACGGCGCGCCGAGCGGCTTCAGCGTGGAGCTGTGGGTCACGCCCGTGCGCGGATGCGTGCGCCGCGGCGAGGCGAGGGAGTAGATGACGGCGTCCACCTGGCCGAGGTCGGCTTTGATCGTGGCGATGACCTGCTCCTTGATAGCGTCGGAAAAAGCGTCGCCGTTGATGCTCTTCGCGTAGAGCCCGGCAGCGTGCGCGGCGCGCTCGAAAGCGACCGAGTTGTACCAGCCCGCGCTGGCCGTGCGGCCTTCCTCGGCGGCTTTTTCAAAGAACACGCCCAGCGTGGCCGCGCCGCCCGCAAAGGCCGGCACGATGCGGCTCGCCAGCCCGTAGCCTGTGGACGCGCCGATCACCAGCACGCGCTTCGCCAGGCCGGGGATCGCACCTTTTTTCTGCACGAAAGCAATCTGTTCCCCGACATGGGCCGCGCAGCCCTCCGGGTGGGCGGTGGTGCAAATGAATCCGCGAATCTTGGGCTTGATGATCATGCGAAAAACTTGGGCGTCCACACCGGATGCGTAAAGCAATTCCTCGCGCGCGCCGTGGCGGACATTCGCTTGGAAAGGCGGGCGTTTGCGCTAGACTCGGCGCCGAACTTCCGGCCATGCGTCTGTCCTTTTCCGCCTCACTCCTTTTGCTCTTTGCCTCGCCCCTGCGCGCGGAAACCGAATCTGCCGGCTCCGCGCTCGGCGCCTTGAAACTGCTGCCGCGCGGCGAGGCCAGGCGGTTGGCACGCATCGAGGCGCGCGACGGCACGCCGGTGCCGGAGCGCTGGTATTTCATCGTTCATGATCCGAAGTCCGAGACCGGCGTGCATGAGTACGTGGTGGCGGGTGGCGAGATTGTGGCCTCGCGCGACGTGTCGCAGTTTGCCGAGAGCCTGCGCGTGGAGGACGTGGTCGGGGGCGATGCGCTGAAGGTCAATTCCGACCGCGCCGCGAAGGTCGCGCAACAGTACGCGCTGGCCAATAACCTGACCGTGACGGCCATGCAGTACCAGTTGAAGAAGGAAGGCGCCGCCGCCGCGCCGTTGTGGAGCGTGACGTGCCTCGGCGAGGATGGCAAAGAACTCGCCCGGCTGGTCATCAGCGCGGGGAAAGGCACGGTCGTTTCGCACGACGGTTTCGCCGCCGAGCCACCGCCGCCCGTCCCGCCGGCCACGCCGGTGCCAGCCACGCCGCCGCCAGCCACGCCGACTGCCGCAGCCCGGCTGCGCCAGCCCGCCGCCGTCGTCAGCGCGCCGAAGGCCACGCCGATTCCCGTGGCCATCGCCATCCCGGTCGAACCCGCGCTAACGCTGGCTCCGGCGAGTCCGCCGCCGAAAAAGCCCGGCCTGTTCGATCGCGTGGGCGGCAGCCTGCACAAGGTTTTCACCGGCAAGGAACGCAAGCCGCCGGAATGACCCTCGCGCGTCAGCTCACCCGGCTGCTCGGCAAGGAACGCGTGGCCACCGATGCGCCGACGCTCACCACGCACGCGACGGACAAGTGGTTTGCCAGCCGCAACCCCGAGGCTGTGGTCTTCGCGGAATCGACTGACGACGTGAGCCGGCTGCTGAAATTCGCCAGCCGTCATCGCATCCCCGTCACGCCGCGCGGCGCAGGCGTGGGCTACGTGGGCGGGTGTGTGCCCATGCGCGGCGGCATCGCCCTCTCGCTCGCGCGGATGAACCGGATCAAGGAAATCAGTTTCGCCGACGCCGTCGCCATCGTGGAGCCCGGCGTCATCACCGGCGTGCTCCAGGCCGAGGCGGGAAAGCGCGGACTTTTCTACCCGCCCGACCCGGCGAGCCTGCGCGAGTGCAGCCTCGGCGGCAACATCGCCACGAACGCGGGCGGCCCCCGCTGCCTGAAGTACGGCGTCACCCGCCACTACGTGCTCGGCCTCGAAGTCGTGCTCGCCGACGGGCGCATCCTCCGCACCGGCGGGCGCACCCACAAAAACAAAACCGGCTTCGATCTCATCGGCATGTTCGTCGGCAGCGAAGGGCTGCTCGGCGTCGTCACCGAAGCCACCCTGCGCCTGCTCCCCCGCCCGCCCGCCCGCGCCACGCTCTCCGCCAGCTTCCGCACTTTCCGCGCAGCGGCGAACGCCGTGCAGGAAATTTTCGCCGCCGGCTTTCTGCCCTCGGCTTTGGAAATCGCCGACGCTTTCACCCTCGCCGCCGCCGGCCGGCACCTCGGCCACCAGCTCGCGCCGCCTGGCAGCGCGCATCTCCTCGTCGATCTCGACGGCCAGCCCGCCTCCGTGCGCTCGGAGGTGAAAGCGCTCGCCGCCCTGCTCTCGAAACTCAAAGCCATCGGCGCAAAAACCGCCCTCGGCGAAACCGCCTGCGAGGAGCTTTGGAATCTGCGTCGCGCCTTTTCCCAGTCACTCAAAGCCACCGGCCTCGTGAAGCTGAACGAAGACATCGTCGTCCCGCGCGGCAGGCTCACCGACCTCGCCGCCTTCGCCGAAAAGCTGCGCAAAAAACACGGCTACCCCATCGCCTGCTTCGGCCACGCCGGCGACGGCAACATCCACGTCAACATCATGGCCGCCCACTACCACGACGACGCCGTCGTGCAGAAAAAAGTCGGCGTCGCGCTCGACGAACTTTTCACCCAAGTCCTCGCCTGGGGCGGCGTCATCACCGGCGAGCATGGCATCGGCCTAGCCAAAGCCCGCTGGTGGCCGCAAGCCACCACCCCCGTCAGCCGCCAAGTCCACAGCGCCCTCAAAGCCGCGCTCGACCCGCTGGGGATTTTGAATCCGGGGAAGTTTGTTGAAACTCAGTAACCTGTTTTCTTCACGCTCGTCCACCTGCGGACAGACACCGGCACGCTCGACATCGCCGGGCCCGCCCGCCAGATGGCCGTGCGCCTCAATTCTCGAATGTCCATGCCACTTTCCAAAATGAACCCTCTGACTATTTTCGCCCTCATTATACTCGCGCTCGCAGTGCCGTATTCGCCCTGCCGCGCTGACGACTTGCCCGCGGAGCGGCTTGCCGCCTACCGCGCGGAGTTGGACACCTTTCGCAGCACGTTCGGCGGGGCGCGGGAGTTGCCCCCGGTGCGCTTCTTCCTTTTCGGCATGGGGCTGCGCCCGAAATTCATCTATCGCGACGGCAAACTGCTCGACGCCCGCACCGGCGCCGTGGTGCGCGAGTGGCCGATCGCCAGCGATACGATCGTGCCGCCGGACTACACCGTGACGCTGCAAACCTTGAGCGGCGCGAAGATCGTCATTCGCGAGGATGAGGAGGCCGTGTGGATCGAGGAAGGCGGGCAGCGCACGGCCCTCGCCAGCACGAAGCACGCGCTGAAGCTGCCCACGTTTGCGGGGAAAAAATTCCCGGCTGTGCTGCGCGTGCTGCATCAGGAAATGCTCGTGAACGTCACGCCTGCCGGGCCGGTGCCGAATTTTTTTGTCTATCAGAAGCCGTGGTATCGCGATGGGGCGATGATGGCGCTCGCCTTCAAGGAAACGGGAAACCTCGACACGATCCGTGAATGGATCGCGAACCTGCGCGAGCCTTTCGACCGCAACAACGCGGGCGAAACCGAAGCCGACAATCTCGGCGAGGCGCTGTTCCTGATCTCGCTCACCGGCGACAAGACGCACCCGCTCGTGGCGGAAATTCTCGCGGAATTGCCGCGCTTCGAGGTGAGTGGCGACGGCGGCAAATACATCAAGGGCCGCTCGGATTTCGCGGATCGTCCGGCCTATCAGACCAAATGGCTCAAATACGGCCTGCGGGCGCTCAGCCTGCCCGACCCATACACCGTGCCCCAGGTTAATGACGGCTACTCGGCGCTTTTCTGGATGGATCACCAGGACGCTTACGTGCCGGGCAAAGACAGCGATGATCGCGGGGCCTATGCGTATCTCGGCTGGGCGTGCGACCACTTTCACGGCGTGAAAAAAAGCCCCGTCAGCAACCGCGACTACCCGCTGACGTGGGAGCAAAACGCCAGTCAGGCCAACTACGTCGGGTTGAAAATCCTCGATCCCATCTACGCCCGGCAAAAGATTTCCGCCCCGCATACCTGGCACGCCGCTGAGGTCTTTCTCTACGCGCTCTCTTTCTAACTCGACGCCTCACCGGCGATGACCGTCAACGCGGTGCCCCTCCCGGCGACCTCACGATTCGCGCGGCGAAGGGTCTCGACCGCGTGCAATACGTCCACCATTTCGCGCTCCAGCGCAGCGACGGCACGTTCCTGCTCGTCCTCTGGCACGACGATCGCGCTCGCCGACACGAGCAAGGAACCGTGGCGTCGCGTGCCGCTCGCGCCGGCCATGCCCGCGACGCTGAAGCTCACGAAGCCGGGGAAAAGCGCGGACCTTTTCATCCCGAACGATGGAGATGAAATCGTGCAGACCTTTGCGGATGCCGACACGCTCGAACTCGCGTCTCCGGCCGCGTGATGGGCGTGCCGTCCGCGGGCTGGCGCGAGCAAGCCGACGCGCTACCGCAGCACCACTCCATGCTCCCGCAGGGCGGTGCCGGTCTGCCGCTGGTATTCGCTGACGGCCTTGTTGTAGTCAGCGTGGGCGCGGAGATTGGCGGCTTCGGCTTCGATGAGTTTTTTCTGCAAACCCAGCACCTCAAAGGTGGTGCCGGTGCCGGCTCTCAACCGCTCTTGGCCAGCGTCGAGGCTATCGAGCGCGAGGCGGCTGGACTCGGTGGTGGAGACGATGCGCTGGCGGGAGGTGATGATCTGGCCGCTGGCGTTGTCCACATCGACGACGATTTTTTGCTCCAGCTCCTGCAACGCGACGAGTGCTTTGGCGCATTCGAGTTTCGCGGCGTTGGCCGCGCCGCGGGCGTCGCGGTTCGGGATGGGGATGCTGACGATGGCGCCGACGGTCCAGGCGGTCTGGTCGCGGGAGCCGATGCGGCGGAGGCTGGAGCCGAGGTCATTTTCAAAGCCGAGGAGTGAGAGGCTGCCGGTGAGGTCGAAGCGGGGGAGGAGGGCGTTTTTCGTGAAGGCGAGGGTGATGTGGCGGCGCTCGATATCGAGCAGCGACTGGCGGTAGTCGGGGCGCAGGGCGAGCGCCTCGCGGAGGCCGGCGGGCACGTCGGCACGGAAGGCGGGTGAAGGCGGCGGCGCAATCTCGACGCGCACGTCGAGCAGGCGCTCGATGTCATTGGTCACGAGCTGTTTCAAAAGGTTCTCGTTATCGAGCACGGTGCGCTGGGCGAGGATGACGCCTTCCTCGCGGGCGGCCACTTCGGCGCGCGCCTCGGTGACATCGAGCGGCGACATGACGCCGATTTTCACCCGCGCCTGGTTGTCGCCAAAGAGCTGCTGCGCGAGGGCGCGGGAGCGCTCGGCGACGCGGAGATTTTCGTGGGCAAAGTGCAGCTCGTTATAGACGAAGGTGGTGGTGGTGATGATGTCGATGATGCGGTTTTTCAGCGCCCATTCGGAGACGAGCACGTTGTTCCGGGCGATGCGGACTTCGGCGAGATTCACGGCAGTGCCCGCGCCCCGGAGCAGCGGCTGGGTGAGGGTGAGGCTGGCGTTGCTGACGATGTCGTCGGTGAACTGATTGAAGATGCCGAGGTTGTTGCGCGCGCCGACGCCGAGATCGTAGCCGAGGCCGATAGGCGTGCTGCCGCGCAGGCCGGCGCTGAAGTTATCGAGCCGATCGACCCGGCGCACGGGCTGCAGGCCGCCGGCGCTGAAAGGAGTGGGCTGGAGGGTGATGGGGTCGAGCTGACCGCCGGGGCGGAAAGCTGAACGCTGCGAGGTTTCGTCGCGCTGCACGCTGAGGTCGAAGACGGGATCGAAGCGCCCGAGGGCGCTGGTCACCCGCTCCTTCGCGATCCGCGGCTCGAAGCGCTGCACCTCAATGGAAAAGTTCTTGGCCAACGCCGCGTGGATGGCGCTCTCGGCGGTGAGCCGGAGCGCGGAAGGACGCACGACGGTTTCATTTTCACCGGCGAAAAGCGCAGGCGCAGCGAGCAGCGCAGCGCACACGATGAGGCGGTAAAAAAACGGGCGGAACTTTAATGACGGGGCAATGGGTGGAATCACGGCGGATGTCATTCCATAACCCGCGCGGCTTTCCGAACCTTAATCCCGTTTTTCCCGAACTGTCCGCCGGCACCGCAGCGGGCGTTACTTTACTGGCCGCAGGCTGCCGCCACCAACGTCGCTTGCGACCACGGCCACGTTCCCTTTGTGACCTTGAGCCGTGGCCGATCTCGTGGCAGGCGCTCCGCCTGAACGCGCGCGGCACGTCCCGCTGTTTCTTGTTCGCCGCCGTGCCGAAGTTCGACGAATTCCCAGCCGGATAGCCATCGTCATAGAAGCCCGCCCCGCTTCGATTTGATACTACCGGCCACCCCGGCCCATGGTGTAGCCCGGCGGGTGGCCGGAGATGGCCCGCGCCTCGGCGTGGAGTGCTATAGCGGTGCGGACGATACCGGCCAAAGCCTCGCGTTGCGCGGCCAGCGCGGTATCGACACCGGTTTCATAGGTTCCCACCTCGATATACCGGCCCACCTGTTCCAGCAGAGCCAGCACCGGCGACCTGGGTGGCACGATGTGAAACTTGCCGTTAACAAAGACGCGCCCGCCGCCATCCACGGCGACTCCGCCAAAGATCTCGGCGACCAAGTCCGGCAGCCGCACCTTATGTGCTGCGCGCTGGCGCAACAGGACGGTTGCAGTCTGCCCGGCAGCGTCAATGTCGGTGACCTCCAACTCGTGGAAGTCGCGCAGCACGACGCCCGCATTGCCGGCCACAAACCGGCTTCCTTTCACTAAGTCCTGGCTGCCGTCTTGCGCCGGCATCAGGTAGGAATGGTTCTGTTCAAAGCGGTGGACTAGGACACAGGGGCGCGGGATCGCGGCGTCCCAACGCTCTTTGGCCCGAAACTCCACCAAGTAAGGCCCAAGCTGGGCGGCTAGAAAGCCCGGCAGGTCGGTGCGATGCAGGGGACGCAGTTGGATGCGGACTTCCGCGTCGGGTGTAGGCGAGACCCAGACCCTCGTTTCGTCCAGCCACCCTCGGGAACGCATGTTGCAGGCATTGAGCCCCGGCCCTGCGGTGTCAAACTCCGGATGAGGTGCTTGGAATGACGGGAAGGCCGCCGTGCTCATCACATCCCATGGATCCCGATAGTCGTCTGGCGACCCATCCAGGCGGGCGTGATCAAGTCCGTAGCCGTGACCCATTTCCTGGCCGAGCAAGCTCGGCGTGAGGGAGAAACTGTCGCATAAAGCCGCCAGGCCGCCGACCCAGCCGCAGAGGTCCACACTCTGGAAGCCAGACACCACCACGCCGGAGTAGTCACCCAGAGCTACGCCGGCGGCGGAGGCGGTGGCTCGGGCTAAGTCCAACAACCCATTGCGATTCAACTTGCCGGCGGGTTGCGGATAGACATTGCCAACATAGTCCGCGCGCTTGGCGGCCAGGGTATACCAGCCAAAAACCTTGCTGCCGGACACATCCAGCCGGCCATGCGACATGTCGTTGAAAAACTCGACCATGTTCAGCTTCGTGCTCTTGCTCGTGAACAGGTCTTGATACTTCTTGAGCGACGGAGACGGCCCCTTGTCATCCGAGAAGCGCACTAGCAGGATCGCCCAAGGCGACCGAATGCGGCCCTGGAATTCGTCCAAAATGGCGATCAGTTGCACGATGCTGAGTTTCGATATCTCCCGAAGCGTGGTTGGGGGGGCCGGCAGGATACGGGTAGGCGTTGGCATATTAGAGAAACCTCTTTCTTTCCCTGAGACGTGACTTTCCGCGTCACGCTGTGACTTTCCACGTCACAAAATCAGAACGTCCAGGCCACCGGGCGATCTGGGTGCGGGGCGTAAGAGCAGAAATAACCGGTCTTAATGCGAGCGGCAAGGTGGTGGCCAAGGGACGGATTGGCTTCGGCGATCTTTTGGATGGCTTGCTTGAGGCGCTTGGTAACGGCGCAGCGGGCACGCTCGGCGGCGGAGGAGGTCGGGCGGTCGCGACCGCCGAGGCCGATGGCGGAGGCAAGGTGGCGGGTGATGGCGTCCAGCTCTTCCTGGGCTAGGGCGGCGCGGCTGGGGTCGTGGCGGTGCTCGGCTTCACGGAGGTCTTCGCGCAGTTCGGTGAGGCGGTGTTGGTATTGGGCCTTGGCCTGGGGATCGAGCAGTGGGGTGCCGGAGTGCATGGCGACCATGACCACCTCTGCGACCGACCCGTGGCGGCTACCGTGGGCGAGGGCGGTTACGGGCGGCGCAGGGGTTTCCGTGGGGTGGGCGAGGAGTTCGCTGACGTAAAATTCCCGGCCGGGATAGCGCAGGAGGAAGGCGAGGCACTGGAGGCCGCGAGTGCATTTCAGATGGGCCTGCTGCCCATGGTAGGCAATGAGCCAGTAGTCGTCCTGTTTCCGAAAAACGGGTTCGTCGCTGCCGGGCGGGGCCGGGGTATCGAGGAAGCAGTCGCGCACGCTGGCTAGGAGGGCGTCGGTGAGATGGCCCGGTGAAGGGTCCGCGACCGCGGCGGTGATGCCGACGCTGGTGGCGATTTTGCGAGCGGCGCGGGCATCGCCTTTTTCTAAAAGAAGCAGGGCGCGGGCGACGGCGTGGAGGCGGGTGAGTTCGGGGTGCCAAGGGTCGAAGTCGGCGCGATCTTCGGCGCAGCGGGCGTGCCGGCGGAGGAAGGCGATGAGGCGCAAATTGCGGGCGGTGTCGCGCTCGACGCGGGGCCAGTCGCGGAGGCGGACGAGGAGGTGAGTGCGGTCGTGGTAGGCCAGCCCTTCGTGGATGAGCAGGGCGCAGTCTTCGGCGCTGAGTCCGCCGGCACGCGCGAGGGCGGTGGCGTGACGGCTTTCATGAAAAGCGAGCAAGGATTCGAGGCCGTGCGGGCGCTGGCCGTCGGGGCGGCCATTCATTTCATATTGCTGCAGGCCCATGGGCTCGCGCACGAAGATGATCTCGCGGCCATCGGCTGCGTGGGCGCGGCGCACGCGGTGGCCCGCATCGTAGGGCCAGCTTTCAAGGAACCCGCGCAAGTCTGGGATCTCTGCCATAGCGCGGCCCTTGTGCCAAAAAACGGGGCGGGTGGCAATGCGCTTTTGACCTCCCGAGGGCACGCCGGAGGGCGCTATTTCGCGAAAGGCCCGCGGCCGTTCAGGGCTGGGTGATGCGGAGGCGGAGGAACTGCTTGGTGCCGTTGACGGGCGGGACGGGGACGGGGACGGGGTAGCGGTAGGTGAGGGTTTCGGTGCCGTTGCCGTTGTTCACGGGGGTGCCGGTGAGGATGGCGGCGGCCCAGGGGCCGGTGAGGTCGGAGGTGGACTGAACGGAGGCGCTCGCGTCGTCGCGGCCGAGGAGGCGGGTGAAGGTGAGGGTGAGGTAGTCGGCGACGACGTTGCCGACGTTTAGGGCTTGAACGGACTGGATGGGGCGTCCGGTGGCGGCGGAGTCGAGAGGGGAGGTGCCGAGGTAGTATTCGGCGAGGTTGCTGGCGCCGTCGTGGTCGTCGTCGCCAGTGAGGCCGCCGGTGAGGCCGAGGTTGGTGGCCCAGGCGGTGAAGGCGAGGTAGTCGGTGACGCCGGGGCTGCCGCCGGTGGCGGAACTGGGGCGCCAGTTGGCACCGAGGCTGTGGTCGGGGTTGGTCTCGGGCCGGAGGATGACGAGGGCGGGGCCCCCGTTGTCGGGGCTGACGGGCCAGGGGGCTTTGTTGTCGTAACTGAAATCGCGGATGACCGTGCCGACGGCATCAATGAGGTGGAGGAGTTCGCCGCTCGAGCTGAGGGTGGTGCCATTGGCAAAGACGCCGACGATTTGCCCGACGGGGACGGAGGGGTAGGCGGTGGTGAAGGCGGCCTGGTCGCGGACGATGAGGACGCGCGCTCCGGGGGCGAGCAGGTAGCCGGTGGGGAAGGTAAAGTCGATGCCGATGGTGAAGCGGACATTGGTCAGGTCGATGTTGACACCGCTGATGTTCATCAGCTCGACGAACTGGGTGAGGTTGCCGGTGCCAGCGGGGTTGTAGTGGATTTTGGAAATGACTAGGTTGGCGGAGGAGGCGAGGCCGCCGACGAGATACTGGGCCTCGGTGAGCGGGCTCCACGTTTGCAGGCCGCTGTTATAGACGCGGGCGCGGACGGTGGCGGTACTGGTGAGGGTGACGGGGATGGGGCTGGCACCGGTGAGCGCGCCGGCCTTCACGGCGCCGCCGATGTCGCGCGGGTCGGTGCCGTCGGTGGTGTAGTAAAGGGTGCCGGTCCCGCCGTTGGGGTTGGCAATGTTGAAGTTGTAGGGGTTGCCGACGGCGCCGCCGAACTGGCCGCTGAAAGTGGGGGCGAGCAGGGTGGCGAGGCCAGCGAGGGGCTTGGCGGTACCGGTAGGTTCCTGGTAGCCGCGGAGCTGGGCGAGGATGAGGGACGTACGCCCGTCGCTCTGCGCGCCGAAATTCGTGAAGCCACCCTGGGCGTTGCCGCCCGCGCTGATGAAGGTGGTAATGGTGCTTTTCGCGGCGAGCCAGGAGGTCTTGTTCAGCGTGGCGGAACCCCAGCGCGCGGCCTCGGCGTGGATGATGGGATCGACCTGCGCGGCGAGGGCATTGACCCGGCCGAGCGAGCTGGCGGTGGTGAGTGCGCCGCCATTGGCCAAATGCCGCTGGACGCGGTCGGCGAAGCGCTGGCGATATTCGGCGCTGTAGGCGAGCAGCTCGTGGAGGTACTGCGGATTGGCCTTGGAGTAGAAAGTGTTCGTGAGGGTCTCGCGGGTGTTATACTGGGTCTGGCCCCACTGGTTGAGGCCGGAGTTGCCCCAGGGGCCGGTGCGGTTGTAGGCGCGGCCGTCGTTCACGCTTTCCATGCCGTGCTCATTGTCGTGGGCGAAAAAGGCGAAGCCGCGGGAGCCGAGCCGGTCGCGCACGCCAAACCAGTTGTTCGACGCATTATTGAGGAAGGTGGACATGGGCGCGTCGAAGCTGCCGTCGTAGAAAATGACGAGCATGTAGTCGATGAGGTTGTCCACATCGAGCACCACGGGGAAGCCGGCATTGGGCGTGCCGTTGGGGTTAAGGCCGCGCATTTGCAGGTATCTCGCGGTGCGACCGCTTTCCACGCCGGTGTCGTTTTTCAAGGCGATGGCCTGGCGGTAAAGCGACTCCCAAGCGGAGAAGTTGCCGTCAGTCATTTCGGTGTCGTAACCGCCGCTGGAGCCGGCGCTCTTGACCGTGTCGATGTTGTCCTTGATGCCGCCGAGGTAGGTCTCGCCGAAGCTGGCCTCGGTGCGTTCCTCCCAGTTGTAGATGCCCCAGTAGATGCCGTTGATGTAGAGGTGAAAGTAACCGGTGCGGGCGTAGGGCTGGCCCATGTCGCCTTCGGTGACGCGGCTCCATTCCTCGCGCATGAGGCTGTTCTGGGCGTCGTTGCCGAAACTCCACGAGTAGTTTTCCTCACAGCGCATGTCGATCTGGCTGAAGGAGGACGCGCCGGTCGCGCCGAAGAGCCGATAGTTCAGGTTGCCGTCGTAGAGGCTGCCGCGGAAGAAAAGGTGAAAGGCGTGCTTGGGATTGTTTTGCGAGCGGCTGAAGCCGCCGCGGACGCGGGCGCCGCAGTCGATCTGAAATTCCGAGGTGCCGGCGGCGTTGATGTATTCGATGGAGGTCGGGCGCTCCCAAAAGAGCCCGTGCTTGTCGGCGTTGGCATAGATGCCGGTGGTGGCGTCCATGAGGTTTGCCACATCGGTGGTCATGCAGACAGTGGGCGCGGCGACGAGGGCGTCCTTGATGCTTTGCAGGTTGCCGCCAGCGGCGGTGACATTGCCGAGGGTCATGCCGTAGCGCAGCACCTGGCTGCGGGGCGCGAGTGGGCCGGTGGGAAAACCGAGCGCGGTGGCGCTGTTGGTGGTTTGGGTGGCGATGTCATCGACAAACAGATACGACTGCGTGTCCACATTCGTGGCCTTCCAGCCGGGCTTGTAGGCCAGCGCGCGGATGACGGTGGTGTTGCCGATCAAAATCGGGCCGGTGTAGATCGTGCCCACGGTGCGGCTCGGAGTGCTGCCGTCGGTGGTGTAGCGGATGGTCGCGCCGGGCGTCGAGGTGGTGATTGCGAGATTGAAAGCGGCGCTGTAGCGCCCGCGCAGGTGGTCGAAGACGGTGTCGCCGACAAAGCCCTGCACGGTCACAGCGTTTGGCTGGCCAGGCGTGGGCGTTTCCATGTAGCCGATGTAGCCCTCGGAGTCTGAACTGCCGTAGCTCACGTTCTGCTCCTGCGGCGGATAGGCGGAGAAAACGGTGATGGTGTTGTAGCCGCCCGCGCCATTGCTCTGGGTCAGGGCGAGGTAGCCGGTGGTTTTGTTGATGTTGAAATTGGTGTGCAGGTGCGGCGCGCCGACCGTCCCGGAATTATCCTGCCCAGCGAGCACCTGCGGGGGGGTGCGGTTTTTCGCCGAGGCGAAAATGATGGCGTACTGATTGGCGTCGAGCGTCCAAGCGGGGAAGGCCCACTTGTTCGGGATGGCGACGTCGTCGGTGAGGAAATAGCCGTTGAGGCTGGCGGTGGCGGCGGTTGAGTTCCAGACCTCGATCCAGTCGGGCGAGGCGCCGTCTTCATCGAGGAGCTTGGTATTGTCTGCCATGAACTCCGACATCAGCACCTGCCCGCGCACCACCGGCGGGGCGGAGGCGATGACGCCGAGGAGCTGCCACTGGAGGTTCGGGCGGATCCAGCCGAGTTCCAGTTCCGCATTGCCCGTGGTGTCGAAATAGATGAGCTCGAGCTGTGCGGTGGGCTTGTTCAGCGTGATGCGGCCGGAGCTGGAGCTGGGGCTGTGCGTGCCATCGTCCACGATCACGTCCTGGCCGTCGATGCGCAGGCGGGCGCCGTCGTCGGAACTGATGACAAAAGTGTATTCGCCCGGCGTATTGACCACGAGGGTGGCGGTCACTTTCACCACGAAATTGTCGCCCGTGCCGCCAGGGAAACCGGTGTTGCCGGCGGTGAAGTCGCCGTCGGTGCCGTCAGCGAAATTGACCGTGGGATTGGTGGTGGTCGTCTCGTTTAGGTAATGCGGGCCGCCCAGGGTCTCCCCGGCGAGCGCGACGGCGCTGGCGAGGTAGCCCAGGCCGGCGAACGGGAACGGCGTATTCGCACTGACCCGGCGGCAGGTGAAGCCGGCCGCGGTCACGCCGATGGGCGTGGCGATGGTCACGGTGGTATTCGCCGTGGTGGAGGTGAAGGCGTTCGTGGCGGTGAGGGTGTAGGTCGTGGTCAGTTGCGGCAGCACCGCCGCCGTGCCCACGGTCGCGGGTGAAACCGGGCCCACGCCTTGGTTGATCGAGAGGAAGGTAGCGTTGGAAACATTCCAGCTCAGCGGGGTCTCGGCGCCGTAGAGCGGATTGGGATCGGCCACGGTGAAGGAATTGATGACCGGCCCGACGCCGACCTGGATGAGCAGATTTTGCGACGTGCTGCCGGCGGCGTTGGTAGCGGTCAGTGTGTAGGTCGTCGTCACGGTCGGATTCACGATTCTAGTGGTGAGTCCGGTGACGTTGATATTGCCGGGGTTCAGGGTCAGCGAAGCCGCGCCATCCGTGACCCATTTCAACGCGACCGCGGTGCCGCTGGTCACGGTGGTGTCGGTCGCCGTAAAGCTGGTGATGAGCGGCGCCGCATTGACATAGACGGTCACGCTTTTCGTCGCGATGTCCGCGCCATTCTGCGCGGTGATGGTGTAGGTCGTAGTCACGGCGGGCGCGGCGATGACGACCGAGCCACCGGCGATGGGTGCGACGCTGCCGACGCCGTTGTCGATGGCGAGTGTGGTCGGCACGCCATTGGTCTGCCACGCGAGGGTGACGGACGCGGGCACGCCGCTGTGAACGAAAAGGGTGCTGCCGCCATTGACCGTGAAGACCGGAATCTGCGGCAGGGTGTCCGGATCGCGCACGAGTTCGAGGCCGCCATTGGCGGTGTCGCCCACGAGCACAAAGCTGCTGTCCACCGTGGACTTGGCCCCGCGCGTGGCGAAGACCTCGACCGAGGAGCCGCCGCCCCCCTCCCAGTAGGTCAGCTCGAGATTGTAGTCGCCCGGCGTGAGGTGGACGACGCCGATGGTGTTGCTGTCGCCGGTGCCCTGGATGAAGTAGATGCCGTCGCCGTGATGGGCGGGGTTGATGTTGTTGCCGGTGGCGAGCCGGGTGGAGCTGAGGAACTGCCTGCCGAGCACGCGCAGTCGCGAGCCGTCGTCGCCGCGAAAGCCAAAGGTGTAGTCGTCCTCGACCGGGATGCGCACAGCGCACTTGGCGATCATGAGCAAGTTGTTGTCGTCGGTGCCGACGACATTGGTGCCGAAGTTCAGGTCGCCGCCGAAGTAATGGGCGGACCCGTTGTCGGCGTCGCGCATATTGATGACCGGCGAGAGGTAATCCAGCTTCGTGCCGGAGGCCGTCACCGGGTAGTTGCGGGCGATGCGGTCGGCATCCACAAGCGTGCCGTAGGAAAAGCCGCTGACGCTGTAGCCTTTGATCTCGCGCACACCCCACTGGCCGGCGAGGCCGGAGAAGCCCGGCAGCTTTGGCGCGCTATAGGTGCCGGCAGCGGGCAGGGCCGTCGGATCCACGTTGTTGAAAAGCGCCTGCACCTGGCCGGCATCGAGCGCCACATTATAGACCACGGTGTCGTCCAGGCGGCCCTTGAGGTCGTTGTTCGCGTCGGCGGCGGCGCCCCAGTTGCCGAGATAAAGTTCGGCGATCTTGATGGTGTCGGTCACGCCCGTGCGCACGATTTCCGGCATGCCGTTGATGTAGATGCGCTGCTCCGTCGCGGCCGCGTTATAGACGAAGGCGACATGGTACCACTGGCCCGTGACCATCGAGGTGGTGATGCCGTTGGCGTCATTGCCGTCGAAGCCAAAGTGCCCAAAAGCGGTGGCGTTACCCGCTCCGGCGTGCAGCGTGCCGGTGCCACTGCCGATATTGCCAAAGATGGTGCTGTAACCCTGACCGGCCCCGATGTTGGTGAAATAGACCCACGAGGCCAGCGTGAACGAGGTATTGGTGCCGCCGGCATTGCGCAGCCCGAGCGCCTGGTTCGAGTTGCCACTGGCGGAGGCGGCGCTCAAGCGCAGGCTCTGGGCTCCGGCAAAAGTGAGCGCTTTGCCCGCCACATTGAAGCGGTCCGCGGCATAGGTCGCGGAGAAGTTTGGCGTTACCGTGGTGATGAGGCCGGCCCCGGACGAGTCGGTCAGCGTTCCATCGAACTTCATCAAAAGTTTCGGCGTTTGGGCGAGCGCCGGAGCGATGCAGCCGAAACAGGTGGCCGCGAGGAGGAGGAGGCGGGAGAGACGGGACATAAGCGAGGGGGTGTGGAGGACGCAGCTACAATGCCCCGGCCCGCGCGTTTGTCGCACAGCTTTCTTTATCAGCCCGGACTTCGCGGCTTTTCCCGTAAATCTCGCCCCGCCTCAGGCCTGCGCCGGCCAGTCGAGCGCGTGCCTTTGCAAATCCTCGAGCGCAACAAATTCCAGCGCCGAGATATGCGTGGCCGCGAGCACCACCTGCGGGGCGCAGTCCGCCTCCAGCGCCTCCTGCCAGCGGGTGACGCAAAGGCACCATTGGTCGCCCGGCTGCAAGCCCGGAAAACCGTACTCCGCCATCGGCGTGGTGAGGTCATTGCCCGCTGCCCGCGAGAAGCGCAGAAACTCCGCGGTGGCCCGAATGCAGACGGTGTGCAGCCCGCGGTCGCCCGGCCCGGTGTGGCAGCAGCCGTCGCGGAAAAAGCCGGTCAGCGGCGCAAAGCTGCACGCCTGGAGCGGTGTGCCGAGGACGTTGGAGGTCTGGGATGAACCCACAGATGATTTTCCCCGCTAAATCTTGTCGCTGGAATACTCCCAGCCCGCGCGATATTTCGCGCGTTTAATGAAGCGGTTCGCGTCCGGCAGGTTCACCACTTGGAGTTTCTGCGAGTCCCATTCCACGCGCTTTCCGGCCACGCGCATGGCCAGCCCGCCGATGAGCGTGAGCTCCGTCAGCGGCACCGAGGTGTCGAACTGCGACATGAACGGAAAGGCCTTCCCGTTCTTGATCGCGAGGGTCCATTCCTCCTGCGGGTTGCCGGCCTTCGGGCTGCGCTCCAGCGTCTTCGCGGGCGGTGTGGCGAGGAATTCTTCGCGCCGTTTCTTCGGCCAGATCTGCGGGTCGCGCGCCTGGTCGCTCTTGTTCAAAAGCACGCCTTCGGTGCCCACAATGAACCAACCGCCGTCGGTCGGTTTGCCGGATTTCGCGGCATCCTTGTGAGCAAAGGCTTCCGCCATGTCGATGACCTCGGGGAATTGCGGCAGATACGGCGTGCCGTCCGGCTTTTTCCCCTCGTACCAAGTCAGCATCACGTCGCCGTGCTGCGCGGTGGCGGGAAATTCCATTTTCACAATCGAGCCCGTCGGCCACGCGATGTCCGTGATGTCATCCACCTGCGTGGCGGTGACGAACCGCGGCACGCCGAGATCGAGCGCCCACGACGGCGCGTCGATGAGATGGCAGCCCATGTCGCCAAACGCCCCCGCGCCCCACTCGAGAAAGCCGCGCCATTTGAAGGGATGAATGTCCGGCGAGTAATCGTGGTCGGGCGTGGCCGCGAGCCACTGCTTCCAGTCGAGGTTCTCCGGCACCTCGCCGGGTTTGAAACTCACGGATTTGCCCTGGGGCCAAATCGGCCGGTTCGTCCAGACGTGGACTTCCTTCACCTTGCCGATCGCGCCCGCCGCCAGCCATTCCTTCACCACGCGGTTGTCGTCGAAGGTGTGCCCCTGATTGCCCATCTGCGAGATGATGCCCTTTTTCTTCGCCGCCTTGTGCATTTCGCGCACTTCCCAAAGCGTGTTCGCCAGCGGCTTTTGCACACACACATGCTTGCCCAGCGCCATGGCGTGCATGGCCGCCGGATAGTGCGCGTGGTCGGGCGTCGAGACCGTCACCGCGTCGATCTCCTTCACCTCGTCGAGCATCTTGCGGAAATCGGAAAACGTCTTCGCGCCCGGATATTTTTCCGCCGCCTTGGCCAGCGTCCGCGCGTCCACGTCGCACAGCGCCACCACGTCGTTGTTCTTTGACGCGCCGGCCAGGTCGCTCTCGCCTTTGCCCCCGCACCCGATGGCCGCGATGCCCAGCTTTTTGCCCGGCGATCCCCCGCCCTCCTGCGCCCAAAAGACGCGCGGCAGGACGAGCCCGCCGCTGGTCACGGCAAGGCCCTTGATGAATGAACGGCGGGAGGAACGGTACGGTTGGTTTTTCATGGGACGGGAGGGGTTGGGGTTTTTTGCGAACGGCGGAGTGCGCCGAAGACACAACCAAGGCCAACGCGAAACTTTAGGCGAGAGAAACCGCGCGCCATTTTTCGCCGGCGCACGGAATGATTTCTTGCCCGCACTGTGAAGAAGAATCACCTTTCCGTCACGGACGCCATGGCCGGGAAAAACGAATAGAGCCAAAATCTTATGGAACAACTCATTACCGTCGCCACCTTCAACGACCGCGAGCCCGCGGAAAAAATCACCACCCGCCTGCGCGACGCCGGTTTCAGCGCCGACATCTACGACGAGTCGCACGAGCAGAAATGGAAGCTCTTCAACCTCCACCCGCGCGCCCACATGCGCGTGCGCGTCCACAGCGGCGAGGAGGATCGCGCCCACGCCCTGCTCCGCGAATGGCACGAAACCGAAGGCGCGCTGGCCGACGCCGTCCACTGCCCCGAGTGCGGTTCGTCGAAGGTTGAGTTCCCGCAATTTTCCCGCCGCACCCTCATGGGCGCGCTCCCCGCGGCGCTCGCCGCCACGGGCGTCATCGCCCAGGAGTATTACTGCGAAAACTGTCACTTCACCTGGCCCGATACCGTCGCCGTCGAACCCGAGCTCGACGCGCTCAACTGGCCGAAAGCGACGCCCGCGCCGTAAGTTTTTCAGCGTGTGCTGGCGGGGAGCGCCGCGCTGAACAGGTTCTCGGCCCAATGCGCGAGGAAGAATTGCTTCTCCACCGGCAGCCAGTGGTCGGACGTGCCGATGATAGGGCGCAGCGCGGTCGTCATCTGGAGGCAGACGAGGACAAAGATGACCGCCCAGACTTTGAGATGCGCGCGGTCAGCGACGCGGAGGACTTTCATCAGGTGGCTGAGCAACCGCAGGCCGAAGCCTGTGGCGATGAGCCAAAAGACCAGATGCAGTGTGCCGATGAAGGCCACCGATTCCGTCGATTGCGAAAACACCCACGCCACCGGCGCAAAGCCCAGCAGCAGCACGCCCGTGAGCGTAAGCATGGCGCATAGCACGCCGGCCAGCCCGCGCAGCGAAACGTCCGCGCCGGTGAGGCACGCGAAAATGTAGAGGCTCGGGAAACAGATGAGCGCGCTGAGCAGCGCACCCGCGCTCACTTTCACCGCCGCTACGCCGAGCTGCGCGCCGCCGGCGAACGAGCCGATGAGCAGCCCGTACAGCGCAAACGCCGCCACCGCGACCAGCGCGAGCAGCAGCCACGCGCGCGACGGCCGCGGGTCGCACAGCCCGTGGATCAAGGCGGCAGGCCGTTTCAGCAGCGTATCGAGGATGACGCCGAGGCCGGCGGCGGGCGGGAGCGATGGCGGTGCCGGCAACGGCGGAATGTTGGCGGATGGCGGGTTCACAGGTTCGTTCGGTTGGTTCATGTTGTTTTGGATTTAGTGAGTGAGATGGCGCAGGGCTTTGAAGACGGCCTCGTAGAAATTTCCGCGCAGCGCATCGTCGCGCAGAAACTGGATCGCGAGTCCGGGCGTGCCTACGAAGGGCCGCAGCACCCACGAGAGCTGTGCGCCGAGGAAGAGATTGCCCGCCAGCCAGCTCCAGAAAACGCGCCGTGCCGCGGGCCGCGTGGCGCCCAGCCGCTCTAGCAGCCGCAGCAGCCGCCGGTTGGCCACGATGCCCGCGTAGGCGATGAAAAGCACATCGCACAGGAGCGTGAGGCTGTGCCCGGTACCACGCGCCGCCGAGGTGAGGGCCGGCGTATTCAGGCAGATGAAAAACGCCACCGGGCTCAGCGCGGCGAGCACCAGCGACGCGATGGTGAAGCTCATCAAAATCGCCAGCGAAGTCTGCCGGAAACTCAGCCCCGAACCGAGGACCTGCGCGAGCAACCCATTCAGCACCGCATTGCCGCCGCACGTCAGAAAAATCAGCAGCGGCATTTTGACCGCCGTGTATGCCGCCTGGAGCGGCGCCCGCCACCATCCGACCACGCCGCCATACAGCGCGCAGCCCGCGACGATGGTCAGCACGCACGTCAGCGGCCACCGCGGCTCGCGCTCGTCCAGCCACGGCGCGATGCGCTCCGAGTCTCCACGGCAAAGGATCACGAGTCGGCGCAGCGGTTGCATCAGGCGGTAGCAGGCGCGAGTGAGGCCGCGATCTGCCGCAGCCGCGCATGCACGGCGGCCACGGTTTCTTTCAGCGTCGAAGTGCCAGCAGTCAGGCCCACATTTTTCGCATTGGCAAACCACGCGAGCTCCAGCTCCTCCGCGCGCTCGATGTGGAAAACGGTCAGCCCGGCGGCGCTTGTCGCGGTCACGAGCTGCACGGTGTTGTTGCTGTTGCGTCCGCCGACCACGACCATCGTGTCGCAGTCCGCGAGCAGCTTGCGCAGCGCGAGCTGCCGGTTCTTCGTCGGCTGGCAGACGGTGTCGCTGAACCGCACCTCGCTCCCCGGCCGCGCCGCGCGGATCGCCTCCACCAGCGCCCGCACCTTCTCCACTGGCTGCGTCGTCTGCGCGATTACGCCGTAGCGTTCGTGCGGCGGGAGCTGGGCAAGGTCGTCCGCACTTTCCACCACGCAGGCGTCGGGAAAATCCCCCGTCAGCCCCGCGACCTCCACATGCCCGCGCTGCCCGATCACTACGGGAAAGCAGCCCTCGCCCACCAGCCGCGCGAGCTGTCCGTGCGCGTGCTTCACGAGCGGACACGTCCCATCCGCCACGCCGAACCCCGCCCCGCGCCACTCCGCGCGCTTCCGCTCCGAGGCCCCGTGCGCGGTAATCATCACCTGCGGCGTCGGCGCGGATTTGCCGTCAAGCGCGCCCTCGCGCACGCCGCGCTGCGCGAGCCGTTGGCGGACGACGGGATTGTGGACGAGTTCGCCCAGGATGGTGAGCGGCCCCTGCGCCGCGAGCCGCCCGGCCTGCGCGATGGCATCGCGCACGCCGAAGCAAAGGCCGTAGTGTTCTGCGAGGTGTATTTTCATAAATCAGGTATCGCTTTGCGCGGCAAAGCTATTGGGCAAAATGAGCCGGCTTGGCAGTGCATGGCGGTTGGTCGGCTATTGGCCTGAGCGGCCGACTTTCAAAATCTGCTCCAGAATCGAGAGATAGTCCTCGAACTGCTGCCGACCCTTTTTTGTAAGCGCATAGCTCGTCTGCGGACGGTCGAGCATCTCCTTGGTCACGGCCACGTAGCCATTGTCATGCAGCGTGCGCAGGTGCGAGACGAGGTTGCCGTCGCTGAGTTCCAGCTCGCCTTTCAAATCCTGAAACGTCCAACTCGGGCGGGCGGCGAGGAGCGTCATAATGCCGAGGCGGCCTTTCTCATGGATGAGCTTGTCGAGTTTTTCGAAGTCAAACATCGGTTCATGGCATCTCAGCGACATCGCTCTCCCGCGCCCGCCGCGGCCAGGTGCAGGCGGCGTAGATAAGGTGGAAAAGGCCGAAGGTTCCCGCCATCCAGCGCTGGGCGTTCGAGAGCGCAATTATCTCTTCTATGCGCCGAGGATCGTAGATTCCCGACCCACCCAGGAAGCCAGACTGCGCCAGAATCATCTGTGGCAAGGCTGCGAGACCCGCGATCAGAAAAGCCCATCCCAACCACCACAATGAACGAGGCGCGAAGTGCGCGGTCGCCAGCAGCGCGAGGCCGTAGCAGATCAGCCAAATCGTGACCATCCACTCGTAGCAGCGTGCAGGCGGAAAGGAAGGTGTCCCGAGAAGCGACGGCCCTAGGGGCGCAAGCAGGGCTGTAAAGAATCCGGCGACAAGGAAACTCGGCAGGAGCGCGGACACGGCCATCCGCATTCCAGTCGAGGCGAAAGCCTCGCCACGCTTCCGGGCTCCCCGATAAAGCAGAGCGGCATTACAAACGCCCGCCAAGGCCAGTACTGCGAGCCACAGGGCAAAGAATTTCCACGGTTCCACTGGCCGCGCCCACGCCACGAGCCAGTTTCCGAAAGCGAACGATGCGCCGATCGCGAGCACGCCGCCCACGGCCGCGGCCTCGGCGGAAATGGCACGGTAGATCGTCGCCTTTTCCATGAGGGAGCGAATGATGCGGAGGTGTTCCTCGGCGTCGGAGCGGTGCGGCATGGCGCTGACTTTGCCGCGCAAAGTATGCTTTGCAAGACAAAGTTTTACCGCTGGGTGACTTTTTATGGGCGACTGATCCCAGCCGCGGAGCGAGATCTCGCGCTCAGTACGGATGCGCGATCACGCGCCGCTCGGGCAGGGTCGCGCCTGCCGTGCGGTAGATGTTGCCGGGCGAGACGCTTTTCAGCTCATAGCTCTTGAGCACGAATTCGGGATAGAAGCCGTTGCTCGCGGGTTCATAGACCTTTTGCCCGGAGAAGCCGCCGTAGAGCTTGTATTCGTAGTTGTTGTCGCTGCCGATTTTCCCCAGCTCGCGGTCGGGCGCGAGCTTGGCGTTTTCGTTGAGCACGATGAGGACGGCGCTGCTCCACGGCTGGCCCGGCTTGCGCGCCCAGCCCCAGAATTTGTAGTCCACTTTGTAATAGCGCCGCCCGATGACGTAGTTGCCCGCGGCCTCGGCCTGGATCTCGGCGAGCATGGCCTGGCGGCCCGGGCCCTGCGGGTCGGCCGTGGCACAGCCGCCGAAGATGGTGAGGGTAAAAAGGAGCGTGAGGAGCGAGGTGCGGCGGAGCAGGTGCATGGGCGGTGGCGTTTACGGGTGGTCGAGTTTGACGAGAAAGGGCGCGAGCCATTCCGCGAGGTCGGGCTCCTTCAGCGAGCCGGGCTCGGGCAGGGAGCCAAAAAGCCGCCACGCCTCGGTGTGGCCCACAGACTCGCCGGCGGCGAGAGTGCGCAGGGGGCTAAGCGTTTCGAGTTCGAGCATGTGGGCGTTGCTGAAGGTCTCGTAGTTGCAGCCGAAGTCGGGGTAGGTCGCGCCTTCCTCGAAGGCGACGGTTTTGATGAAAAGCGCGCTGCGCATGAGGTAGCCGACCCAGCCCATGCGGTGCCGCACGCCGAGCTTCGTCGGCGGGCTGTGCGGAGTCTGGCGCAGGGTGATGAATTCGCGGCCCCAGCGCCAGCGGTCGTCGGAAGTGTCGGTGTAGGGCCAGAGGACGAGCACGCGGTTGGGCAGCAGGTCGCGCGGGTGCTCGCCGAGCGGCGGACGCGGAATGATCTCCAGCCCGCCGGGCTCCATGACGGTGATGCCCCAAGTGGCGAGGGTCGCGGGTTCGGCCCCGGTATTGGTCGCGCGATGCGCGAGCGTCACCGCAGAGGTTTCCGCGGCGAGGGTGATGGTGAGTTCCTTTTTGATCGGCCCGGCGAAACTCTCCAGCCGCACGCCATCGGGCAGCAATTCGGCGGTGACGGGGACATTGTCCGGCAGGTAGGTTCGCTCGGTCTCCGGCGCGAGCCAAAAGCGGTGCCCGCCGCGCGCCACGAAATGCGCCTCGCCGCTTTTGCCCAGCTCCTCGGCGTTGGTCTTGAGCACGTTTTGGCCGCCGGGCAGATGGCAGTAGCAAAGGACGCGCGGCCCGACCTCGAGGGTGACGATCAGCTCGGCGTGGTCGTTGGCGATACGCAGGCAGTTGGCCCAGCCGCCAAACTCAGTTTTTTCAATTTTCATGGCTTTGCTTTCGGACTTTGGCGAGGAGCGCGGGCTGCCGCTGGAGATGCTGGGTCAGCGCCTCGATGGCGCGCAGGGTCGGGGGACTGATGTGGTGTTCCATGCCTTCGACATCGTGATAGATGACCTCGTCGTCGAGACCAAGAAGTTTGAGGAAATCCGTGAGGAGCTGGTGCCGCCGCGTGATGTTGCGGGCGAGCGCCTCGCCCGTGGTGGTCAGGACGAGGCCGCGGTATTTCTCGTAGTTCAGCAGCCCCTCGGCATCCAGCCGCTGCACCATGTTGGTCACGCTGGCCTGGGAGATTTTCAGGCTCTGCGCGATGTCCACGACGCGGGCGTAACCCTTGGTGTTGATGAGCTCGAGGATGCGCTCGAGGTAATCCTCCACGGCCTGCGAGGCGACGGTCGGGGCAGCGGTTTTGACAGGCATGTGCGGCGACGGTAGGAGACGGCGGAAATTCCGTCAAGGCAGCCAAAGGCGGCAGGCCGCCTATTTACTAGGATGGAAAAATAAAGTTAGGTGAGGCTAATTTTGCTATTGGCAGCAACACTTCTTTGCTGTTTAGAACATCCGTATGACCCCGCTGTCTCTCCGTCCCTGGCTCGCCGCCCCGGCCTTGGCCGCCGCCGCGCCCGAGAAAGCGCCGTATCATCTTTTCAACCCCGCGCCCCGCGCCCTGCTGCGCGAACTCAGCACCGACCGCCCGGATCAGACGGAAAGCCCCTTCGCGGTCGATGCCGGCCATTTCCAGGTGGAGATGGATTTCCTCAATGTCACTTACGACCGGCGCGGCACGGGCGGGGCGCGCAGCGAGGTGTGGAATACCGCGCCGATCAACGTGAAGGCGGGCCTGCTCCACAACGTCGATCTGCAAATCCTGCTCGACAGCTACCTCGCCGTGCGCGCGCCGGAACGCGCCTCCGGCTTTGGCGACATCACCGCCCGGCTCAAGGTCAACCTCTGGGGCAACGACGGCGGCCCCACCGCCCTCGCGATCATGCCTTTCGTCAAACTGCCGCTCGACGCCTCGAACCTGCGCAACGGCAAAACCGAAGGCGGCGTCATCGTCCCGCTGGCGGTCGGGCTGCCCGGCGGCTGGAGCCTGGGTCTGATGACCGAGGTCGATTTCGTCAGCGACAACGGCGGCGGCTACGCTGCCGAGTGGGTGAACTCCATCACCTTCAGCCACGACCTGACCAACCGCCTCGGCGGCTACGTGGAGTTTTTCTCCGCGACCGGCAGCGCGTGGGTGGTCCAGGCTGACGTGGGCTTTACCCATGCCGTGACCGGCGATGTGCAGTTCGACTTCGGCTGCAACTTCGGCGTCACCGCCGCCGCGCCGGATTGCCAGCCCTTCGCCGGCCTTTCCTGGCGCTTCTAATCCTTCACCACTGCACCTGATTTATGCCATCCACATCACTCTCCGACGATCCGCCGCTCGACCACGCTCCCGCCGACGGCTGGCGCGGGCAAAGCGGGCCCTCGCTGCCCGAAGTCTTCCGCTCGGTGCCGGTGCCGCAGGGCGCGTCTTTTTGGAAAAAGATCGCCGCCTTTGCCGGCCCGGGCTTTCTCGTCTCCGTGGGCTACATGGACCCCGGCAACTGGGCCACCGACCTCGCCGGCGGCGCGAAGTACGGCTACACCCTGCTCTCGGTCATCCTCATCTCGAACCTGATGGCCATCCTGCTCCAGCACCTCTGCGTGAAGCTCGGCGTGGTCACCGGCCGGGACCTCGCGCAGGCCTGTCGCGATCACTATTCGCGGCCCGTCGCCATCGGGCTTTGGGTGCTGTGCGAGGGCGCCATTGCCGCGTGCGATCTCGCGGAAGTCGTGGGCTCCGCCATCGGCCTGCAGCTCCTCTTTCACATCCCGCTCGTCTGGGGCTGCCTCATCACGGTGCTTGACGTGCTCATCGTGCTCTTCCTGCAAAACAAAGGTTTCCGCTACGTCGAGGCGCTGGTCATCACCGTCATCCTCACCATCGGCGGCTGCTTTCTCGCCGAGCTGATTTTCGCCAACCCCGACCTCGCCGGCATCTCGCTCGGCTTCATTCCGTCGGCGGAGATTTTGCAAAACCGCGAGATGCTTTTCGTCGCCATCGGCATCCTCGGCGCGACGGTCATGCCGCATAATCTCTACCTCCACAGCTCCATCGTGCAGACGCGCAACTTCGAGCGTACGC
>JANPHJ010000087.1:0-34398 GCA_031424395.1 Chthoniobacter sp. | reverse complement strand
TTTCAAACCGCGGGATGCGCGTGAAAACAGGCGCGCCTTCATCGGTGACGCCAAAGAACGCGCCTTCCGCCACGCTGTCCGACCCGATGGTGTGGTAGCTGTTGTAGGAAAATTGGTGGTGCGGCTTGAGATACGGGAATTCGCCGACGACGCCATCGCCCTCGACGACCACGCAGCGGCCCTCCGCATCCGTCACGACCCACTTGCGTCCCTTGATCGTCACCGTCACCTCCGAGTCATTGTGGATGGTGAGAAAATATACGTACGGATGCGGACGCTCCGGCGGCGCATCCAGATGCGGCATGTGCTCCACACGATCGACGGTGACGCGGAGTCCTGGGAGTTCGGTGATGGCGGACATTTGGGATTGCGGATTGCGAATTGGTGGCTGCTGATTGGATGAAAGCGCGACCGCGTTGCGCGGCGACACCTTCAATCAGAAATCAGCAATCAGAAATCAGAAATGTTCCCCGTTCTTTCCATCGCCGGCTCCGACAACAGCGCCGGCGCCGGCGCCCAGGCCGATCTGAAAACCATGAGCGCGCTCGGCGTCTATGGCCTCACCGCCATCACCTGCGTCGTCGCCGAAGTGCCCGGCCGAGTCAGCGCCATCCAGCCCATCGAGCCCCGCATCGTCGCCGAGCAAATCCGCCTGCTGCTCGCAGCCTTTCCCATCGCCGCGATCAAAACCGGCATGCTCTACTCCCGCGAAATCATCGCCGCCGTCTGCGACGTCCTGCCATCGGCAATCGGCAGTCGGCAGTCGGCAATTTCCCTAGTGGTCGATCCCGTCATGGTCGCCACGAGCGGCGATCCCCTCCTCCAGGCCGACGCCATCGCCCTCTGCCGCGAGCGCCTCTTTCCCCTCGCCACCCTCATCACGCCGAACCTCGACGAAACCGCCACGCTGCTCGGTCGCCCCGTCACCAGCCTCGCGGAAATGCGCCTCGCCGGCGCGGAACTCGCCGCGCGCCACGGCACCGCGTTTCTTTTGAAAGGCGGCCACCTACGCGGCACCACCGCCACTGACCTGCTCTTTGCCGGCGGCGAAGTCGCGGAATTCAGCGCACCGTTCGTGCCCGGCGTGTCCACGCACGGCACCGGCTGCACCTACTCCGCGGCCATCGCCGCCGGCCTCGGCAAAGGACTCGCGCTCCACGAGGCGGTGGCGGAAGCCAAACGCTATGTCACCGCGGCGGTTACAAATTTCCTCCGCTGGGAAAAAGACGGTCGCACCACCGACGCCCTGAACCATTTTCCTCCGTCAGCTTAACCGCCGAGGCGCAGAGGACGCGGTGGTCCGCAGAATTTGCAAAGTTGAGCCAACCCTCTCTGCGCACCTCCGCGTCCTCTGCGCCTCTGCGGTAAATCCCAACCCACCCATTTCCTCACCCCCCCCGCTTCCCGAGCGTCCCCGCCCATCGTCTATGAAAATCCTCGTCCTCGGCAGCGGCGGGCGCGAACACGCGCTCGTCTGGAAACTGCGCCAGTCGCCCCGCGTCAGCGCCGTCTTTTGCGCGCCCGGCAATGCCGGCATCGCTCCGCTCGCGACGTGCGTGCCGCTGAAAATCACCGACCGCGCCGCGCTCGTGCAATTCGCCAAAGACGAGCGCATCGACCTCACCGTCGTCGGCCCGGACGACGCCCTAGCCGCCGGCATCGTCGATCTTTTCCAAAGCCACGGCCTGCGCATCTTCGGCCCCACGCAGCGCGCCGCGCAGCTCGAATCGTCCAAGGTTTTCGCCAAGGAATTCATGCAGCGCCACGGCCTGCCGACGGCGCGCTCGGGGAGTTTTTCCGACAGCCTCGAGGCGCAGAAATTCTGCCGCACCATGAGCTATCCGCTGGTGGTGAAAGCCGACGGCCTCGCGCTCGGCAAGGGCGTCATCATCGCGCAGAACTCGTGGGAGGCGGCGCTGGCGATTCACGAAATCATGGACGCGCGCAAATTTGGCGACGCCGGCAGCCGCGTGGTCATCGAGGAATTTCTCACCGGCGAGGAGTGCTCCATCCACGCGCTCGTCGATGGCCAAAACTACCTCCTCTTTCCCACCGCCCAGGATCACAAGCGCGCGCTCGACGGCGACCTCGGGCTGAACACCGGCGGCATGGGCACCTTCAGCCCCGCGTCGAAACTCGTCACGCCCGCGCTGGAGGAGCGCATCCGCCGCGAGATCCTCGCGCCCTTCATCGCCGGCCTCGCGCGCGACGGGCTCGACTTCCGCGGCATGCTTTTCCCCGGCCTCATGATCACCGCCGACGGCCCAAAGCTGCTCGAGTTCAACTGCCGCTTCGGCGACCCGGAAACACAGGTGCTGCTCACGCGCCTCGACAGCGATCTCGTCGATTTGCTCGAAGCCACCATCGACGGCCAGCTCGACCGCGTGCAGGCGAAATGGAAAACGGATTCCGCCGTCTGCGTCATTCTCGCGAGCGGCGGCTATCCCGGCAGCTATGCGAACGGCCAGCCCATCACCGGCCTCGACCGCGTTGCCGATGACATTACCGTTTTCCACGCCGGCACGCGGCGCCACGCCGACCAAATCGTCACCGCCGGCGGGCGCGTCCTCGGCGTCACCGCGCTCGCGGACGACCTCACCGCGGCGCGGGAAAAAGCCTACGCCGCCGTCGAGGGCATCGCTTTCGAGGGCCAGCAGTTCCGGCGCGATATTGCGGTAAAAGGACTTCCTGAGCGGTAGGAATTGGACTCACGCAAAGACGCAAAGACGCGAAGATATCGATCCGAACCTTTGCGCCTTTGCGTCTTTGCGTGAGCCCAAAAAAAACGGGCTTTTTCAGCATGCGTCCAGCGCCTAGCTTCGCCGCACTTTATGAAATTCCCCGTGGCACCCGCGCTCGCCGCGCTGCTCCTCGCCTCCACTCCCCTGCTCCGCGCGCAAGCCCCCGAGCCGGAAAAGAAACCCGCCGCCCCCGAAAAATCGCCCCCTCCCGAAAAGCCAGCGGACGCGCCCCCACCGCCCGCGGAGCCGCCGCCCAAACCCGCCAAACCCCGCCCGCCCTCGCCCAAACCCGGCGAAGCGCTGACCACGCGCCGCGCCGTCGATGCCCTCACCGACGCCGAACTCGACCAAGTCATCGCGCTGCTCAGGGACAACTACATCGACCCCGACGCCCTCACCGACGACGAAATCAAGCGCGCCAGTGTGCAGGGCCTCATCGACCGCATCGCCCCCGGAGCCGCTCTGGCCCAGGCTCCCGCGGCCGGGGCCGCGCCAGCCAGTCCGTTTCGCGCGGAGATTCTCGACGCCCGCATCGGCTACGCGCGCCTCGGCGCGACCGTGCCCGGCAACGTCGGCGAACTCGACGCCGCGCTGCAAAACTTCACCGGCAAAAAACTCGGCGCGGTCGTCCTCGATCTCCGCGCCACGCCGGCCAGCAGCGAGTTCGAGCAGACCGCCGAGGTCTGCCGCCGCTTTTGTCCGAAAGGCAAAGTGCTCTTCTCGGTCAAGAAGCCGAACCTCAAGCAGGAGCAGATTCTCACCTCCAAAGACGACCCGAAATACCAAGGCATCGTCGTCGTGCTCGTCGATCGCGACACCGCCGGCAACGCCGAAGTCATCGCCTCCGTCCTGCGCACCCACGCCCGCGCCATGGTCATCGGCCAGCAGACCAAAGGCGAGGCCGTTGAGTTTGCCGAGTTGCCGCTGACCGGCGGCCTGCTGCTCCGCGTCGCTGTCGCCGAAGTCGCGCTGCCGGACAATGTCGCGGTCTTTCCCGGCGGCCTGAAACCCGACCTGGCCGTGGATGTCGCGCAGGAAACGACCAATGAGGTGCTGAAAAAGGAACTCGAGAAAGGCGTCAGCGAATTCGTCTTCGAGACTGAGCGCGTCCGCATGAACGAAGCCGCGCTCGTCGCCGGGACGAATCCCGAACTCGACGCCATCCAAGCCCTGCAAAAGGCCAAGGGCGAAAAGCCCAAACTGCCGCTGCGCGACGCCGTCCTCCAGCGCGCTGTGGATTTCATCACCACCATCGCCATTTACGAAAAGAAGGCCGCGGTAAAAAAGTGAAGGCGCCCCGTTCGGAGTTCCGACTTCAGCCGGTCCGGAACCGCGGCACCGCCTGAGGGCGGCACTCTGAACGGTAACCCGCCGCCGCCGTAGCAGGCGTCGCTGGCGAAGATGTGGCAGGCGCGGGCGTCGCCTTGGGCGGCATCGGAGTCGCGGGCGCGGGCGTTGCGGGTGCCGGAGTCGCCGGCACGGGCGTGGCCGGCGGCACCTTGGGTTTCGTGAGATCCTCCCACGCAAAAAGCTCCCCGCCATAGCCGCCGATTTCGCCAAGATATTTCTCACACCGCGCCCGCCATTTCGCGAGGTCGGGCACGTCCGCTTTCTCGGCGGTACCGGGAAAGACGAGATACGTCACCTTCAGCTCGTTCGTTGCGCGCTGCTCACCGGTGGTCTTTGGATTGATCTGCCGGCCGATCCGCAGCGACGCCTCGCCGACGAGATTCATCGGCCCCACGTCGCCGACAATCGCCGGATAGATCGTCTTCCCAAAGATCACCACGCAGTAGTCACCCACCGCCGGCTTGAACGCGCCGCTCCGGCTCTTCGCCACCATCGCCCCCGGCAGCACAATGTACGGATCTGCCGCCGCCACGAGAAAGCTGAACGTCTTCATGTCCGCAATCTCTCCGCGCACCCGGGCCATCGCCGCGCGCAGCTCATCCCTCCGCGCCTCGCTCAGGCCGTTCGCCGTCAGCTCCATCTCCAAAAGTCTGAGCCTCGCCTCGCGCGGCGCGATCAGCGCATTGGGCCGCTCGGTCTTCTTCGCCCAGCGGTAGCTCGTGGATGGCTGGAAGGTCGAGGACGCGCCATCCACCTCCGGCACGCGGTCGCTGTCGGAGCCGTCGGTGTCGGTGTCCATGTCCGACTGGATGAGGAGTGCGCGGCGTTTCGTCTTCGCGTCCTGCAGTTCCAGCAGCGTCTCGCAGTCGTAGAAATTGTGGCGCGAAAGCAGGTTGTCGAGCCGCAGCAGGCTCGCGTGCAGGGCCGTGACTTTCAGCCGGTAGAGGTCGTCGAAAACGGGCGAAACCTTCCCGCTTTCGAGCAGCGCCGGGAGGCCGGGGAGCAGCTCGGGCAGCGCGTCGTTGATGCGCTTGAGTTCGTCCAGTTCGCGGTACGGCTTGGGCACTTTCACCTTCACCGTCACCTCCGCGGTGTAGCTCTCGGGATCGCTGCGCTCACGCGTGGCCGTGGTGCCGTGCTCGGTCTCCAGCTTCACGCGGTACTGCATGCCGTTGAAAATCTTCCCGACCTCGAGCCGCTTGTTCGGCACGTATGGCGTCGGCCGCGGCGTGATCGGCGGCGGTGTGGGCACCGGCGTCGCCGGCACCGGGGTGAGGGGCGCGGGGGGTGCGGGGGGCGCGGGCGGGCGCGGACAGCCCGTGAGCGCGCCCAGCGCGAGCGCGGCGAGAGCGGAGCGGGAGAGCATCGGCAGCGCGCTACTTGCGGACGAGCGCGAGGACGGAAAGCACCGTGCCGATCATGCTCAGCACCGCCATCATCCCGGCGGGCATCAGCTTCTTCGTTTTCACAAACGCAGGGAGAAACCGCATCTCCAGCACCGAGGAAATCACCAGCCCGAGAATCAGCCCGGCCGGCACGCTCCCGTTCATCAGCAGCCACGCCGCCACGAGGATCAGCACACCCGAGACACCGCCCGCGATGAGCGAAGCCTTGCTCTGCGCTTTTACGAAACCGATGACGCCTCCGAGGATCGTGAGGGCACCGAAAACGAAATAGTAGTTTTTGGTCAGTTGGAGCATGGCCGAGAGAGATAAGGCAAAGCCGCCGCGCCGACAACAGCGGCGCGGCCGCTAACTTTCTCCCGACCGCCGCTGCGTCAAAAAAAGCCGCAGCACAAAGATCGGCACCAGCGTGGCCACCGTCATCACCGCGCACACGAACCACCCCGGAATCACCCGCGCCCGATCGCGCTCCACAGCGTCGAGTCCGGCGCGGGCCACGTCCTCGACGGGCACTTTGAAAATCTCCGGCGCGGGCAGCGACTCACCCGTCCCGGGCCGGTCGGCGATGCGCCCGAACTCCGTGCTCACCGGCCCCGGACACAGCGCCGTGACCGACACCCCGGTGCCGCGCAACTCCGCGCGCAGCGCCTCGGAGAAGCTGGTCACATAAGCCTTCGTGGCCGCATACACCGCCATCTTGGGCAGCGGCAGCAGGCCGGCCACGCTGCTCACATTGAGGATCGCCCCGCGGCCCGCGCGCACCAGATCGGGCAGCAGCGCGTGGGTCAGCCGGGTGAGCGCCTTGATGTTCACATCCAGCATCGCACTCACGCGCGACCAGTCGCTTTGCTCAAAAAAGCCGTGGTCGCCGAGTCCGGCGTTGTTGACCAGCAGGCTCACCCGCTCCCCGCTCGCGGCCAGCGCGGCGAGCAGCGCCTCGGTCTGCACCTCGTCCGCGAGATCCGCCGTGTGGCAGTGGATGGTCAGGCCGGGGCGGTCCAGCTCCGTCTTCAGCGCCTCCAGCCGGTCCAGCCGCCGCGCCACCAGGATCAGCGCCCGCGCATGCGGCGCGAGCTGCCGCGCAAACTGCTCGCCGATGCCCGAGGACGCGCCCGTGATGAGCGCCGTGCAGCCGTGGAAAAAATTCATGCGCGGGAGTGGAAAGTGACAGATGGCGGGTGGCAAGTGGCAAGTGCCGCCGCGGCGCGCTTTCCACTTGTCACACGTCACCGTTCACCTTTCACCTGCCCCATGACCGTGCTCCGCCTCGCCGACCAAACACCCTTCACCACCAAGGACGGCTCGACCATCCGCAGCATCCTCGACCGCACCAATGCGCCGGTCGAAAAGCAGTCGCTCGCCGAGGCGCGCGTGCCCGCCGGCACGGCCACGCAGCGGCATCACCACCGGCTCGCGGAGGAGTTCTATTTCATCCTCGAAGGCGCGGGCGAAATGGAGATCGACGGCATCGTGCGTCCCGTCGGCCCCGGCGACGCCATCCTCATCCCCGCGGGCGCGTGGCACACCATCACCGCGCGCGAAACGCTTCGCTTCCTCTGCTGCTGCGCGCCGCCCTACGCGCACGAGGACACCTATTTCGCGTAGCGCGCCATGCAGCGCGCCACTTCCCTCGATCGCCTCCGCGCGGCGGAGGAGCCGTTTGATTGCGCGATCATCGGCGGCGGGGCCACGGGCTTGGGCATCGCGGTGGATGCCGCGGCGCGGGGCTGGCGCGTGGCGCTGTGCGAGCGCGGGGACTTTGCCACCGGCACCTCCAGCCGCTCCACGAAGCTGGTGCATGGCGGCGTGCGCTACCTGCGGCAGGGCCATGTGCCGCTGGTGCTGGAGGCGCTGCGCGAGCGCGGGCGGCTGGCGGCAAATGCGCCGCATCTGGTGCGCGACCTCGCCTTTGTCATCCCCACGTATGCGTGGTGGGAAGGGCCGTTTTACGGGCTCGGCATGAAGGTCTATGACCGGCTCGCGGGGCGGCTCGGCTTGGGCCCTTCGCGCCACCTGAGCAGGGCGGAAACGGTGGCGCTGCTGCCCACGGTCGAGCGGGAGCATTTGACCGGCGGCGTGGTCTATCACGACGGCCAGTTTGACGACGCGCGGCTGGCGCTGAATCTCGCGCAGACCGCGGCGGCGCACGGCGCGGCGCTGCTGAACTACGCGCCCTGCACCGGGCTGGTGAAGGAGCGCGGCGCGGTGACCGGCGTGGAAATCCGCGACGCGGAGACGGGCGCGGAGTTCACCGTGCGGGCGCGGGTGGTCATCAATGCGACGGGCGTGTTTGTGGATGCGGTGCGGCGCATGGACGAGGCGGCGGCGGGAGAAATGGTGGCGGTCAGCCAAGGCATCCATGTCGTGCTGCCGCGCCGCTTTCTCCCCGGCGACACCGCGCTCATGGTGCCGCGCACGGCGGACGGGCGCGTCCTTTTCGCCGTGCCGTGGCACGGCTGCGTGGTCGTGGGCACCACGGATACACCGCGGCCCGCGCCCGTGGCCGAGCCGCGCGCGCTGGAGGAGGAACGCGCTTTCGTCATGGAGCACGCGCGCCGCTATCTCGCGTCTGATCCGACCGACGCCGATGTGCTCAGCATCTTTGCCGGGCAGCGTCCGCTGGTGCGCGCGGGCGGCGGGAGCACCGCGGCGCTTTCGCGCGACCACACCATCGTGGTGAGCGCCAGCGGGCTCCTCACCATCACCGGCGGCAAATGGACGACCTACCGCCGCATGGCCGAGGACGCGGTGGATCGCGCGCAAGCCGTGGCCGGTTTCGCCGCCCGCCCGTGCGTGACGGCCGAGCTTTCGATCCACGGTGCGACGCGCGCGGAGATTCGCGCGGAGAATCTCCAGCCGTACGGAGCGGACGCCGAAGCCGTCGCCGCCTTGATCGCCAGCGAACCCGCATGGGCGCAGCCGCTCCACCCGGCGCTCCCGTACCAGCGCGGCGAAGTGGCCTGGCACGCGCGGCACGAGATGGCCCGCACCGTCGAGGACGTGCTCGCCCGCCGCACCCGCGCGCTGCTGCTGGATGCGCGCGCGGCCATCGAAGCCGCCCCGCTCACCGCCCGCCTGCTCGCCGCGGAACTCGGCCGCGACGCCGCGTGGGAGCACGCGCAAATCGCCGCCTTCACCGCGCTCGCCCGCGGCTACGTTTTCACCGATCCCGCGAGCCGCGCGGTGGCGGGCCATTGATGAAAAGCCACGGATGAACTCGGATGTTCACCGATAAAATCCAGGAAAGTCCGATGGCCCAATCCGTGTTTCATCCGAGTCCTCCGTGGTCCTTCCTCACGCCGCACCCCCGCTAGACGGTCTCCAAGGTCCTACTCCGCCTTGCGCGGTCCCGTAGCGTCGGCGGCTTTGGCGCGCTCGGCGGCGAGGAGCGCGGCGAAGCCGGCGACCTTGTCCGGGTGCGCGGCGGCGATGTTGCGGGTCTCGCCGAGATCGGTGGCGAGGTCGTAGAGCTGCGGGGCGGGGTCGTTGCCGGGCTCGGTGTCCGTCTCGGCGAAGCGTTTCGCGCCGGGCCGCGCGGGGATGAATTTCCACGCGCCCTGCCGCAGCGCGAGGCCGCCGGAGTGCTCGACGAGCTGGGTGCGTCCGGTCGCGGATTCGCCGAGCAGCGCGGGCAGGATGTTCTGGCTGTCGGGCGAGGTTTTCGCGTCAAAGCTCTGGCCGGTGAGCGCGGCGAAGGTGGCTGGAAAATCCACCTGGCAGATGAGCGCGTCGGACACGCCCGGCTTCACGCGGCCCGGCCAGCGCACGACGAACGGCACGCGCGTGCCGCCCTCGAAAATGCTGTACTTCCCGCCGCGCAGCGGGCCGGCGGGCCGGTGGTCGCCGAGCTTTTCCTTCGCGCCGTCGCGGTAGCCGTCATCCACCACGGGGCCGTTGTCGCTGCTGAAAATGACGAGCGTGTTTTCGGCAAGGCCGTGCTTTTCCAGCGCCGCGAGCACCGCGCCCACGCACCAGTCGAATTCCATGATGACATCGCCCCGCACGCCCAGCTCGCTCTTGCCCGCGAAGCGCACATGCGGCTGGCGCGGCACATGGATGTCGTGCGTGGAGAAGTAGAGGAAGAACGGCGCGGCCTTGTTCTGCGCGATGAACTCCTCCGCCTTTTTCACGTAGGTGTCGGCCATGTCCTCGTCCGACCAGCGCGCCGCTTTTCCGCCGCTCATGTAGCCGATGCGGCTCACTCCATTCACGATTGTCTGATCGTGCCCGTGGCTCGGCGCCACGCGCAGCAGCTCGGGCTGTGCCTTGCCCGTCGGCTCGTCGCCGATGTATTCGCCGAAGCTGACCTTGAGCGGATCTTTCGCGTCGAGCCCGACCACGCGATGATTTTCCACATACACGCACGGCACGCGGTCGCCGGTGGCGGGCATGAGAAAGCAGTAGTCGAAGCCGAGTTCGAGCGGGCCCGGCTGGATGTCGCCGTTCCAATCCAGTCCGCCGCGGCCGAGCCCGAGGTGCCATTTGCCCACGACGCCCGTCTTGTACCCCGCACCGCGCAGCACCGACGCGACCGTGGTGCGTCCCGGCTCGATGATGAGCGGTGCATCGCCCGGCAGCACGCCCGTGCCCTTTCTCCGCCAGGCGTACTCGCCGGTGAGCATGGCGTAGCGCGACGGCGTGCAGGTCGAGGCGGCGCAGTGCGCGTCGGTGAAACGCAGACCTTCCTTCGCGAGCCGGTCGAGGTTTGGCGTCGGCACCCGCGTCGCGCCGTAGCAGCCGGTGTCGCCGTAGCCGAGGTCGTCTGCGTAGAGCAGGACGATGTTTGGCCGGTCGGCGGCGTGCGCGTGCGCGCAAAAAAGGACGAGCAGGAGAAGGCGGAGGGAACGCATGGGAATAAGGGTCAGGGGGTGTAGGGAGCGGTGCCGTTGGCATCCACTTTGTATCCGTGCTGCCGGATGTATTCCGCGCCGGGGAGAAAGGCGTCGCCGTTGGCCTTGAGCTTGCGCGTGAGTTGCGCGTCGAGGTCGGCTTGGAGCGCGGCGTGGGCGGGCAGGCCGATGAGATTGTTTTGCTGGTACGGGTCGGCCTCGTTGTCGAAAAGCAGCCACGGCCCGTGGAGGTCCCGGATGTAGCTGTGGTGCGGGGTGCGGATTCCGCGGTATTCGCGCCCGCCCTTGCTCCGCTCAAATTCCCCGAACGGCGCGACGCAGGTCAGGACCGTCGCGCCATCGCCGGGAGCCGCGCCGCCGCGCAATTGGCCGCTGAAATCGAGCCCCTCGACGCTCGGCGGAATCGTCACGCCGGCGAGGCCGAGCAGCGTCGGCATCACGTCTTCGGAATTGATCGGCGCATCGAGGGTACGCGCATCCTTTCCGAGCGCGGCGGGCCAGCGGACGAGCATCGGGATGCGCGCCGATTCGTCGAACGGCTTCTGCTTTTTCCACATTCCCTGCGAGCCCAGCATGTCGCCATGGTCGGCGCTGAAAACGAGGATCGTATTTTCAGCGAGGCCGCTCTCGCGCAGCGCACCGAGCAGCTCGCCCATTGCGTCATCGAGCGCCGAGCAGTGCGCGTAATAACCCGCGAGATTTTTCCGCGCCTGCGCTTCGAGATTCGCGGGGACATTGGGCCGCAGCGTGAGCTTCGCCGGAGCGTAGAGCGCGCGGTATTTTTCCGGCGCCGTCATGTAGGGATCATGCGGCGGCCCCCACGCGAGCCAGAGCAGGAAAGGCTTCCCCGCTTTCGCCCGCGCGCGCAGGAACTCGCACGCATCGCGTGTCTGATCGAGCGCATCGTAGCCGCTCCAGTGCAGCTTTTCCGACGTGTCGCCGTAGTAGATCGAGTCGGTGTAGTTGTGCGTGCATTCCAGCACCTTCCAGTAGTCGAAGCCCTGCCGCCGCTCCGGCGGGATAAAGGCCGAGCGCCCATGCCCGTCGATGTGCCACTTGCCAATCGCCGCGGTGTCGTAGCCCGCCGCCTTCAGCACCTTCGGCAGCGTCACCGCGTCAGGGTTCAGCGGCACGTCATTGAGGAAAACTCCGTGCGTGAGCGGACGCTGCCCGGTCAGCAGCGAAGCCCGCGTCGGCGAGCACACCGGCATCCCCGCAACGGCATTGACGAACCGCACGCTCTCCCCCGCGAGCCGGTCGAAGTTCGGCGTCCGCACATTCGCATCGCCCGCAAACCCAAACGCCTGCGCCCGCCACTGGTCGGCCAGCACGACGACGATGTTCGGCTTCATGGCGGAAACATCCGCGCCCAAAAGCGCGGCGCGCGGAGCCAGCGGTGCGAGCAATAGGGCGATGAAGAGTTTGGGAAGTTTCATGGATGGTGATGAGAGCGAGGCTGGCAGCAGCACGAGAGCTGTTCGACGTGGAAAGATTTTGCAAGCGAGTCACTCCGTTACTGGTTTCTTGTTCTGCTTTGCGCCGATTGGCACGTCGTTCTGTTGCTTGGTGCCGGGTGTGCTGCGGCCATCGGCTTTGTATTTTTCGAGGAGCGCCTTGAGGTCGCGCACGATGTCGGGTTGCTCGGCGTAGTGATTGCGGCGTTCGGAAAGATCGTCGCGCAAGTTGAAGAGTTCGCCGGGTTGGTCGTGCTTCGTGTAGCCACGCTCCGCCTTGAGAAATTCCGGCTCGCCGTGCGCGCCGTTGTCGTTGCCGCTCGGCGCGTCAATGAGCACCCAGTCGCCTTGGCGGATGGCGAATTTTCCGTTGATGCTGTGATGCACCGTCGCCTCGCGCGCGGGCTTGGTGAGCGACTCGCCGAGTAACACCGGCAGCACGTTGACGCTGTCCGGCGCAGCGTCGGCGGGCAGCTTCGCGCCGAGCAGCGCAGCGACCGTCGCCATGAAATCCACATGGCACATCGTCTCGTCGCTCACCGCACCGGCTTTGATTTTGCCCGGCCACCGCACGATGAACGGCACGCGATGCCCGCCCTCCCATGCGTCACGTTTCGCACCGCGCAATTCGCCCATGCTGTAGTGATGATAGTGCGGCATGCGGTCATAGGCGCCGGGTTTGATCTCCACGACTTCCGGGCCGTTGTCGCTGGTGAAAATGACGAGCGTATTCTCCGCGACACCCGCGCGCTGCAACGCGTCGAGCACCTGGCCCACCGTCCAGTCGGTTTGAGAAACAAAGTCGCCGTATTCGCCGGCCTTCGACCTACCCTTGAACTCCGGCGCGGGCACAACCGGGGAATGCGGCGACGTGAGCGGGAGGTAGAGAAAGAACGGCTTGCCGGACTTCGCCGCGCCTTCCACCCACATCACGGCATGCCGAGTCAGCTCGGGCAAAATGTTCACCAACCTCCAGCCGGGCACCATCGGGCCGGGGATGTTGAATAATCCCTCCCCGTCGGCAGCGGGCACCGAGGGGATGCCGACGGTGCGGTCGTCGTTGATGAAACAATACGGCGGATAGTTGGGCACCGCAGTTCCGAAGTAGTGATCAAATCCATGCGTCGTCGGCCCGTCGGCGACGGGCTTGGTGAAGTCCACATTGCTCATCGGGTCGGTGCGGCTCGACGGCGGCTGGCCGTCCTTCGTCGGCCACGTCATGCCGAGATGCCACTTGCCGATGGCTGCCGTCGTGTAGCCGTGCTGCTTGAGCAGCGACGCGACCGTGAGCCGTTCGGGCGCGATGAGCGGCTTATCCCACACGCCGAGCACGCCACGCTGGAGCCGCGTGCGCCACGAGAAGCGCCCCGTGAGCAGCGCGTAGCGCGTCGGCGTGCAGACGGATGTCGGCGCGTGCGCGTCGGTGAAGCGCGTGCCCTCGTACGCGAGCCGGTCGAGGTTCGGCGTGGGAATTTTCGAGTCTTTGTTGTAACACCCTAGGTCGCCATAGCCGAGGTCATCGGCCAGAATGAAGACGATGTTCGGGTGGGCGGGCGTGGTGTCAGCAGCATGAAGGGCTGCCACGGGTGCGAGTAACAAGCCGGGGAGCAGCGTGGAGCTAAGCTTCAGGATTATGCTAGTGAGGTTCACTTCATCAAAAAACTTAGCGTTATTCCTGTTTCTGCCTTCGGAGTTTTGCTGGCTGCGCTTCTTCGTCGGGGCCGCCCTCCGGGTCCATGCGCTTGAGCAGCCGCTCATCCGGCCCACCGCCGAACTGCTTCCAATAAAGCTCCTTCATCGGGTTCACCTTCGGCGCGGTGGTGACGTGCTCATTCACAAGGAGCGGCTGCACTTCGGTCCACCATTGGTCGTAGGCGGCGCGTAGGGTGGCGACGATTTCGGGGTGTGCGGCGATAACGTTGGTCTGCTCGCCAGGGTCGGCTTTCAGGTCGTAGAGTTCCTTGTTATTCACCAGCGTGAAACGCGAGTTCTGGATGGCGCAGCTTCTATACTTGGCTTCCTCGCTCTTGCCCTTCAGCCAGCGCCCGACGTGATGCACCAGCACGCGGTCCGCCCAATCGGCTTGCGGATTCTTTAACAGCGGAACCAAGCTCCGCCCCTCGACTTGCTGCTTCACTTCGTCGGAAAGCGTCGCGCCGGTCAGCTCGGCGAGCGTAGGGAAAATATCAAGGTGTGCGGTGAGCGCGGCACATTCCGCACCGCCTCGGATGCCGCCACATGGCCAGCGGAAAAAGACCGGCGTGCGCGTGCCGCCTTGATAAGATGTGACTTTGCTGCCCTTCATCCCCGCGTTGAAAATCTTTACCCCATCAGTGCCGCCGTTGTCCGAGCCGAAGTAGATGACCAGCGTATTGTCGTCGATTCCCCAGTCCTTGAGCTTCCTCAGAAGTGCGCCGAAATTGGCGTCCACGTTCTCGATCATCCCGAAGAATTTCGCCGTCTCCTCGTCCACGCCCGGCTTGCCGAGATACTGTTTGTAGTATTCCTCCGGCACGACATGCGGACTGTGCGCGGCGTTGAGCGGGATGTAGGCGAAGAAGGGCTGCCTAGTCTCGCGTTTCGCGTCCATCCACTTGATGGCTTGGGTAAAAAACAGGTCGGTGCAATACCCCGTCGTCTTTTCCCATTTGCCGTTGTGCCACAGCGCGGGATTGATGTTCGTATTCCCCGGCGCATCGCCGCACGAGCCGGGAAACGTCTGCCCGATCCCGCCGCCACCGTGGACATACACTTCATCAAAGCCGCGACTCTCGGGCCGATACGCCTCCTCGTCGCCGAGATGCCATTTGCCAAAGATGCCCGTGGTGTAGCCCACCGTCTTGAGCATCTGCGGCAGCGTGAACGCCTTCAAAGTCATCCGCTCGCGCTCAAGAATAGTGTGCGTGACGCCATTCTTGAACTCATGCCGCCCGCTCAAAAGCGCCGAGCGACACGGCGCGCACGTCGGGCTGACGTGGAACTGCGTAAAGAGCAGACTCTCCTTCCTGAACGCATCCACCGACGGCGTATGCATGATGGGATTACCCAGACAGGCATAGTCGCCATAGCCCACATCATCGGGCATCACGAGGATGATGTTGGGCTTGGTCGCAGCCGCATCGGCGGCGGAGAATGCAGCCAGCGACGCCAGCAGCAGGGCGGTGAAAGTAAGGAGAATGTGTTTCATGACATCAAGGTTGGGTGTACTGGCCGTGCGGCGGATAAACGAGGGCTGGGGTCTTACCTTCGAGCACCGCTATGGTGTGGGTGAGGATGTGTTGCGGGGGATATTGGGAGCCAGCTTTACCAGGAGCGGCGGAGGCGAGTGCGCGCTGCATCGCGGGCAATGCGGGACGGGCGCTTTCGCCGAGGCGGTCGAGGACGTTGGCGGCCTGCTGGATGAAGGCGGGTGTGCCGGTGGTTTGCAGCAAGCGTTCGAGGGCGGGCAAGGCGGCGTCGAGTTTGCCAAGTCGGGCGAGCGCTTCGGCGGCGGCGACGGCCACTGCGCCGGATTTGTCGTCCAGGCAATGACGCAGCGCGGCTTCGGCGGGTGCGGCCTTTTCGCGGAGCATGGTGCAGCCTTGCGCGGCCCACCAGCGGACGGGTTCGCTGTCGTCGGCGAGGGCCTCGATGAACTTCGGCAGGTTTGCCGCATCGCGCTCGGTGGCGAGGATGGCCAGGTCCAGCGCGCGCTCGACGGGCCATGCGCCGGTGGCGTGCGAGGCGTCGTAGCCTTCGAGCACGGAGCCCTCGGGGAGCAGGCCGTTGTCTTTGTTTTCAATCATGCGTTGCCGCAGTCGGGCGCGCATTTTCTCCAGCGTGGCGCGGTGCTCGGGAACACCGGCCAGGTTGGTCACGCTGTCGGGGTCGGCCTCCATGTCGTATAGCTCCTCGGCGGGTTTCTCGCCCCAGAACTGCGCGGTCGCGGCGGTGAGTTTCCCCTCGGCAGCCATGCGCGCCCAGGACTGGTAGCCGCGTGCCTGGAACATGTAGGCGAGCGGCTGCACGTAGGGCACGTCGGGGCGGAAATTGCGGATGTAAAGCCAGCGCGTGTCCACCACGGAGCGCATCATGTCGTAGCGTTCGTCCATGCGGTCGCGCGTGATGAAGACGCTCTCATTCGGCGCAGCCTTGGCCGCACCAGCAAAGGCGCGGCCCTGCATGTAGTCGGGAATTTTCGCCCCCGTGAGCGAGAGGACCGTCGGCGCAAAATCCACGAAACTCACCGGCTCTTTGATGCGCGAGCCCGGCGCGGCGGGCGCGAGATGCCGCCACTTCGGAGGGTAATAGACGATCAGCGGGACGTGGGTGCCGCTCTCCTGGAGGCAGCGTTTGCTGCGCGGGAGCACGCCGCCGTTGTCCCCGTAGTAGAAGACGATGGTGTTATCGGCGAGGCCGTCCTTTTCCAGCGCGCGCAACTTAGCGGCAATCTGCTCATCCATGAGCCGCATATGATTGTAATAGCGCGCCCAATCAGCGCGGATCTCCGGGGTGTCGGGCTGATAAGCCGGGATGCGGACTTTCGCCGGGTCCATTGGCGGGAAATCCAGCGGCAACTCCTTCTCGGGAAAGAGACAGCTCTCGTGCGTGACCTCGTGATTAAAGACGCTGAAAAAAGGCTGGCCCGGCTCGGAGCGGTTGCGCCAGTGCGCGGTCTTGCCCAATTCGTTCCACGCCTCCTTGAGGTTGATGGGCGAGTTGTAGTCGGTCTTCGCGTTATTCGAGGTGTAGTAACCTGCCTCGCGCAGCAGCGCGGGGAAGCCCTTCAACCATGATGGAATCTTCCCCTGCGCCCTCATGTGCTGCGCTGGCCCGCAAGTCACCGCATTCATGCCCGTGATCAAAGTGAAGCGAGACGGCGCGCAGACCGGATTGGTAAAGCAGCGCTCATAGAGCACGCCTTCCTTGGCTAGCTCGTCTAGCGTCGGCGTGTATGCCAGCGGGTCGCCGTAACATCCGAGGAATGTGTGGTTGTCCTCGCTGACGAGCCAGAGGATGTTGGGCCGATCCGGCGTTGCCGCGAATGACGAAGGCAGCATCGCGAGTGACAAAACGGCGGCGAACAAGGCGATAAATTTCATGGTGTGGTAAGTTTGCGATTCTTGATGCTGACCAACTGGAGCTTTACCGCGCTTTGGTTTTAGGCCCACGCGCGGGCAGGCATGTTCATGGAGTCGGTGAAGTTGTCTTTCCCGCGGCCCATAGGAGGATCGGGGCGGACTTGTCTGGCGCGGCGGTGATCGACTTGAAACCATTCACCGCCGCCTTGTCCACTTGGGGAGCTGGAACGGGAGTTAGCGGCGGCTTGATTTTTGTCAGCCCGTGGCAGTTCACATCGCCCCAGCCTTGGTCATCCGTCAGGCACAGGGTGATGCCGGGCTGCTGCGAAGCAGAGGCGACGGCGCATACGAACATGCAGAGTGCGATGAGGAGTCTCACGGCTTCTCCTTTCCGCCCTCGACGGGCGCGGGATGGATCGCGTGCAGCAGCGTCTTCAGCTCCGCGATGGTTTCGCCGTGCGCGGGGTCGGCGGCGAGATTGTGAAGTTCGCCGGGGTCGGTGGTGTGGTCGTAAAGCTCGGTGCCTTTTTCGCCGCGCGCCCACTCGGTGTAGCGCCAGCGCTCGGTGCGGATGCTGTGGCCGGGGAAACCGCCACGCTGCACTTGCGTGAATGCGGGGCGCTTCCATTCGGCGGTGGGATTTTCCAGCAGCGGGCGGAGGCTGGCGCCTTGCAAATCCTTCGGCGGCGTGACGCCCGCGAGATCGGCGAGCGTGGGGTAAAGGTCGAGCAACTCGACGGTGCGCGCGCAGACTTTGCCCGCCGATTTCGCCTCAGGCGGCGCGATGATCAGCGGCATCCGCGCGCTTTCCTCAAAGCAGCTCTGCTTCGCCCACAGCCCGCGCTCGCCGAGGCTGTAACCGTGGTCGCTCCAGAAAACAACGACCGTTTTCTCGCGCAGGCCGAGCCGCTCCAGCGCGTCGAGCACGCGGCCAATCTGCGCGTCCACGAACGAAATCGCCGCGTAGTAAGCCTGCTTGCCTTCACGCACCTGTGGCCCCGTCGCGCCGAGATACGGCCACGGCTGCGTGGCGGCAAACGCGGGCGCGGGCACGTTGGCCTTCACGTCCGCCCCGATTTCCGGGAGGGTGATTTTTTCCAGCGGATAAAGGTCGAAGTATTTTTGCGGCGCGATGTAGGGGCAGTGCGGTTTGTAAAAACCGACGGCGAGAAAGAAGGGCGCGTCCTTGTGTTTCTCCAGCAGCTCGATGGCCTGCGTGGCGACTTTGCCGTCCGTGTGCTCCTCGTCTTTGCCCGTCTTGTCCGCGAGCAGCGACATGGATGCGCCGAGCCCGCGTTTCGGCGTGTAGTTGATGATGTCCTTTTCGAGCGCCGTCTTGTCGCGGCCCGCCGGGTTGTAGAATTCCTGCCACGACTGCGGGTCGTCCAGCCCGCTTGTGCCGATGTCGCCGGGATTGCCGTAATGGTAGATTTTCCCCACGCGCGCCGCGTAGTAGCCCTGCTGGCCGAAGCACTGCGAAAGAGTGACGACATCGGGCAGGCCCTTGCGAAAGCGATACTGCAAATCGAACACGCGCGTCGTGTCGGGGCGCAGTCCCGTCATCAGCGACGAGCGGCTCGGCGAGCACAGCGGGAACTGGCAGTAAGCGCGGTCAAAGCGCACGCCCTGCGCGGCGAGGCGGTCAATGTTCGGCGACTTCACGAGCGGATGCCCGTAGCAGCCGAGGTCGTTGTTCATGTCGTCCACGGCGATGAAGAGGACGTTGAGTTTTTTCTCCCCGGCGGCATCGGCACAAAAGGCGAGGCCGCCAAGACCGAGGAGTGCGGTGAGGAGAAAGCGGCGGAGGGGAGGTGCGAGTGGAGTCATGGTGATTTGTTCGGCGGTTCTTTGGGCAATGGCGTGGTCGGCTTTTCGTAATCGTTCGGGCTTACCCAAGCCGTTGGCAGTTTTTCCCCGGCCATGAACCGCTCGTAAAAGCCGACGTGGCCTTTGTTCGCGTGTAGGTAGTGGTCGAAGACAGCACCTTCACCCGCCATGCGCGGGTCGCCTTGGGCGCGGAGTTCGGAGAGCATTTGTTCGCGCAGGGCGGATTGCTGCGAGTTGCTTTGAGGAGAAGCGGCGAGGTTTTCCAGGCAGTCGGGATCGCGCGCGACGTTGTAGAATTCCTCGCCGGCGCGCAGGCCGAAACTCAAGGCCCAGTGCGGGTCGGCGGCGTCTTTGCGATGCGCGTCTAGGATAAAGGTCTTCGTCGCGCCACCATCGCAATCGAGGTAGCCGGTCTCGGGATTTCCGGCGGGCCAGCGCGTGGGCTCGAAGTTTTGCAGATAGACGAAGTCGCCCTTGATGATGCCGCGAATCGGGTAGCCCTCATCGTGCGGGCGGCCAATGTCGGTGCGCTCTTTGCCGATGAGCACATGGTCGCGCGCCGCATCGATCACGCCGCCTTTTTCCGAGTGGAAAATGTCGATGAGACTGCGCCCCGGCGACGCGGCCATGCCGGTCTCGCTCCACTTCAATCCAGCCAGTTCGATGAGCGTCGGCGCGACGTCCACGAAGCTCACGAAATCATCCACCCGCCGCCCCGGTGCGGCGATTCCGCGCGGCCACATCGCGGCGAGCGGGACGTGATTCGGCATCTCGCCCGCGTTTCCTTTGCCACGCGGAAAAGGCATCCCGTGATCGCTCGTCACGATGATGAGCGTGTTGGCGAGCAGCCCGCGTTTTTCCAGCTCTGCGAGCATCCGCCCGAGGTGCCAGTCGAAGTGCTCGACCTCGAATGCGTAGTCGAGCAGGTCGTTGCGCACCGTCTCGTTGTCCGGCCAGCAGCCGGGCACGCGGTCCACGTCCGCGAGCTGTTTCCCGCCTTTCGCCACGCCCGATCCAAACTCGTAGCCACGATGCGGCTCGACCGCGCCAAACCAAAAGCACCACGGCTGCCCCTCCGGCGCGGCCTCGAGGAACGCCGCGAAATTTCCCGCGTAATCGTTGGCGCTGATTTCCGGCGTGGGCGGCGTCGCTTTGCGTGCATTGAAAGCAATGCCCGTCATCAGCCGCGGCTTGCCGCTGGCGTCATTCGCCACGCCCGGTCCCCAGCCTTTCTGCGTGTGCCCGACGAACCACCCGTGCTCCGCCAGCGCTTCGCCCCAGCCTTTGAATTCCACGGGGAAATAGCAGATGTGATTTGCCGCTGCTTTGAGGTGCCAAGAGTTCCGCCCCGTGAGCAGGCAGGCGCGCGACGGCGCGCATTTCGCGTTCGGCGTATAGGCGCGCGTAAAGAGCAGGCCCTCCTTCGCCACGCGATCGAATGCCGGCGTCTTCACCCACGGTGTGCCGTAGGCGCTGGCATGCGGGCCCCAGTCGTCGGCGATGGCGAAGAGAATATTCGGCGGCGCATCCGCGGCACCGGCGACACCGTGAAAACACAGCGCGAGAAAAAGGATGAGGAGGCGGAAAGATGAGATCATTTCGCGCGGGGATTTCCTGGTTTCACGGCGTCTTTCAAAAACGCATCGAGCCGCGTGCGGCGTGAGGGACGGGCGCTTTCGCCGAGGCGGTCGAGGAGGTTGGCAGCGTGCAGGATGAAGGCGGGTTTGCGGGCGGTTTGCAGCACCCGTTCGAGGGCGGGCAAGGCGGCGGCGGGCTGGCCGGGCCGAGCGAGCGCTTCGGCGGCGTGCAGCGTGGCCAGCGGAGCGAGTAACAGGGCGGCCATGAGTGTGAGTGGGTGTCTCATCGCTTGGGATTTCGTGTGAGGTGATGGGTGCCTTTGAGTTGCTAGTGCATTCATTCCTTCAGTGCCGGTTCGCCGGTGAGCTGATGAATCGTGCCGTGCAGCGAGCGCTCGACGGGTGTGCCGTCGGGGGCGCGGAGTTTGGTGGTAAGTTCGTAGGACATCGCCGGGGCGAGCGCGGGGATGGTGAGGGTGACGGTGCGCTGGTCTTCGCTCACGCGGGCAGCGGTGATTTCGAGCGGGTGTTCGTCGTAGTGCTTCGAGCCGTAGTTCGCGCTGCGTTTGAGCGACCAGATTTTGAAAGCGAAGCCACCGGGCTGCACGCTGTTCGCGTCGAGCGGCTCGCTGAAGGACACCCTGAGCGCGCCCTTCGTGGCGTGGATGGCGAGCGGGACGTGCGCTGCTTTTTCGCTGCGGCGGATGCGGTGGAAGCCGCCGGGGGCGGTCGCATTTCCCGCCCACGCAAACATGCCGCACGTGTAGAGCGCGCCGTCGGCGGCGAAGCGCCCGCGCATAGTGCCGGTGGCGAAGGCCGGCATCGGCAGTTCGCACACCGCGCCCTGCCATTGGCCGCCGACTTCCTCGTGCGGCACGATGAACGCGCGGCCCGTGCCGTAGCTGAGATTGAGCAGGCTGCCGCCGAGCGAGCCCCACGCGTTCTTGGGCACCCACACGAGTTCCGCCGGGCTGCGGTCCTTGTCGTTCGTGATCCATACCATCGGCTGCTGCATCGCGGAGTCGGCGGTGTCGGTCACGCTCGTGTAGCCAAACATGTTGCCGTAAAAGCCGCCGACCTTAACGCGGTTGATGCGGTTCTTTGGCGTCCAAAAACCCTCCTGGTCGGTAACGAAGAAGGTGCCGTCGTCATTGAGGCACACACCATTCGCCGCGCGGAAGCCGGTCGCAAGGATGTCGGTGCGCGAACCGTCCGCGCTCACGCGCAGCAGCGTGCCGTGATGCGGCACGACGGAGTCGAGCGCGTGCCGGCCCGACTTGGCGTAGTAGAAATTCCCCGCCGCATCCGTCTGCAATCCCATCGCGAATTCGTGGAAGTGCTCGGTGACTTGGGCGTCGTCATTGAAGCACTCGATGAAATCCATCTCGCCGTCGCCATTGAGGTCGCGCAGCCGTGCGAGCTGGTCGCGGCAGGTGATGAACAAATCGTCGCCGCGAAACTTCACGCCGAGCGGCTGGAAGAGTCCGCCCGCGATGCGCCGCCAGCGCAGCGGCGCGGGCGCGGGCGACATCACACCATCCACGCGCCACACGTCGCCGTTCCACATCGCGACGACTGCGGCTTTTCCATCCGGCGTGAAATCAAAACCGCCGGGCCGCATCCAGCTCTGCCACGGATTCTCGACGGGCAGCGGGAAGGTGTCGGCGACAAACGCGCCGTCCGCTCTCCCAGCCTCCGATGTCGTTGTGACTTCCGCGTTCCACTGCCGCGGGCCGCCGTGCGTGAGCGGTTCGAGGTCGAGCGGTGCGGTGAAAGTTTTGGCCAGCGCCTCGATCGACGCCGCATCGGCGCGCGAGATGAAGAGCCGCGTCTTCGCCGCGCCAGGCAGCGACGCGATCCAAAAGCCGCCATCCTTGCGCAGCGAACCATCGCCGGTGAGCGCGACATTCACCGTGTCAGGCGCGACACGGAGCAGCCGCGGCTTGGCGGTCGCGGCGACATTGAGCGTGCGCGTGAAGACGGGTGTGGTCCCGTAGTCGAGCCAGCCCGGCGATTCGAGCACGCGCGTCCCGCCAATGCTCGCCGCGAGGACGACTTTGCCGCCGTGCAGATATATTCCCAAAAACTGTGCCCACTCGCGCGGCAATGGGCCGTAGCGTTTTCCATCGCGACCGAGCAGGCGCGCGTCGTCCCATTTCCCCTCGGGCGACGCCCAGCCGGGGCCGACGGGATTTACAAATTGCCGCTCGCCCGTGAGCGATGTGTGCGTGCCGTGGCTGCCGTCGAAGGCGATGCCTTTCCAGTCCACGAAATCGCCCGTCGTCGCCGTGGCGACGCGCATCGTGTCGTGGTCATACACCATCCACGCGCGCCCTTTGCTCACGCCGCCCGGCCCGTCGTCGAGCCGCACCGCGAGGCCTTTTTGCGCGATGTTGTCGGGCGCGATTTGATACGTCCAAAACAGCGCGGGGCCGAAGTCCATGCGCTGGTACTGCGGCAGCGAGCGGTCTTCCTTTTCCACCTCCGCGCGCGCCAACCCCTTCGGCAGCGAGGCCAAATACGCGGGCGTGATTTCCACAAGCTGCGCGCGGTTGTGCGGACGCAGGAACGTCTCGCGGATGTATTGAATCACCGCGTATTTCTGCGCCGTCGTGTATTGCGGCTGCGGCACCATCTGGCCGAAACCCTTCGTGAGCGTCGTGAACATCGAGAGCGGATCCGCGCCGTTCTTGAACTGCCCCTCTGCAAACCGCAGCGCCGTCGGCAGCGAGCCCGGCTGCTCCTTCGTGCCGTGGCACACGACGCACAGCGTTTTGTAAATCGTCGCGCCCTCTTCGAGCGTCTTGTCGTTCCATCCCGAGACAATTTCCGCGTGGTCCGCACGCTCCAGCGGCTGCATCCATGCGGCCTTCACGGCGACGCCGGACTCGATGCGCGGACGCTCGCCGCCGCTCGTTGGTGTGTGGGTAAAATCCGGGGTGTTCGCCCCGCCGCCATCGCCTTTGAAAAGCAGCGCGATCTCGGCATCCGGCAGCGCGCGTTTCCACACGCGCAGGGCGGCGATTTTTCCCTTCGTGAAATCCCCCGCGAAGTCCGCCGCCGCGCGTCCGACCTTGAAGACGTGCCCCGCGACATCCGGTTTCGTAAGGCCAGCCATTTCCGCGACGACCTTCCCATCGAGCCACAGCCGCGCCGCGCCGTCCCGCACCGTGAGCACCGCCGTGTGTGGCTTGCCGTCATCCACCTTCGGCCCGCCATTCAGCGCGCCGAGCCAGCCGATGTCATACACGAGCCGCCCGTCGCGGATGAACAGCGCCTTCGCACCCGCCGCCCATTTCCCCACCGGCGCACATTTGGAAAACAACGTCCCGCTCCCGCTCGATTCAAACTTCACTGCCGCCGTGAAATCCGCGCCGAGGTCCAGTTTCGTCTCGGGAAAATCCCGCGCCCCGCTCGCCGAAAGCCCCGCAATTTCCTCCGGCCCACGCACCAGCTTCCCCCCCGACCACACGCGCAAGACCGGCGCACCCGCCGCCGGATGCTCGACCGCCACATCATGCTCCACGCCCGCCAGCGGCACGGTGAAGTCTTTCCCCAAGCGCACCGCGCCGCCACCCGGCGTGGAAAACTCGACATGCAGCCGGTAGTTCAGCGGCAGCTCCGCGGCATCGGGCGGCACCGCATCCCGCGGCTGCGTGGCGAGCGCGATGGATGCAGTGAGAAGAATCGCGGCGAGGAATTTCATACGATGTGTGTTTGCAAACTGCGGCATCACTTCGCCGGCGCGACGGCGTTTTTCGGCAGTGGGCGACGCACTTGGATGCCCCAGGTGCCGTCGAGCTTGCGCTGGGCGACGATGAGTTCGTTTTCCGTGACGCGCACGACCATGAAGTCGCCGGTGTCGCCATCGCCGCGGGCGGTGGAGCCGTCGTGAACGGTGAGCAGGTCGTGCCACGGGGCGAAGGATGCGCCGTGCGAGTGGCCGTTGATGAGGCACGCGACGCGGTAGGGTTTTACGACTTCATAGAATCGCTCCTTGGCTTCGAGCTGCCACCAGTCCGCCATGCCTCCGACCCACGCGAAATGCTGGAAGACGATGACGGGCCGCCCGCTGGTACCGACGTGTTTGGCGAGGTCGTCGCGCAGAAAGTCGAGCGCGCCCTCGGGGTCGTGCTCAGGGCCATTCACGCCCTTCACATCGAGCGGGCCGGCGCCGCCGAAAAGAATGAGCTGCACGAGATGCACATGCTCCCAGTCCCAGGAATAATGCAGGCCGCTCGGCGAGATGGCGGTGAGACCGAGGCGCTGCGGATTGCGCTCCTTGATGCCCGCGCGGACGAAACTTTTCACCGGCCCGCCGTCGTGATTCCCGAAGCCCTCGTAGAGCGGATAGCAGAGCCGCCCGTCGTTGCCGCTGAGTCCGTAGTCGCGGCAAAACTCCGCCCAATCCGTGGGCGCGGTTTCCTTGTCGAAGCCCTCGTCGAGCAGGTCGCCATTGAGCACGACGCCGCGCGGCGTGCGCACGAATCCGCCGCCCAGCGAGGCGGGCAGCGGCTCGCCGGGCAGCGCGTTCATCGCATCAATCACGCGGCGGTTGATGGCGGCGTTGTTCTCGCGTCCGTAGTGCGAGTCGGAGCTGGTGAAAAACGTGATGTCGTCTTTCACCGGCGCGTCCTGCGTGCGGAAACTCCACACCGCGCCGGGCGTCTTCGGCTGCGGGCCGTTGTCGCTCGCGATGCGCCAGTAGTAGCGCGTGCCCGGCGCGAGGGGAAAAGGCAGCGCGCAAGTCGTAACGGTCGCGTCCAGCGTCGCGGCGGGTTTTCCGTCGCGCTCCATTGCCTCGCGGCCCGCGCCGAAAAAGACGCGCTGCGCCGTGGCGTATTTGCCGGGACGCCACGCGAGACGCGCGAGCGTCGGCGGCGTGTTGCCCGTCGCATCGCGCGGCTGCGGCTCGGCGGCGAGGCCCGCGTCCGCGGTGAAAGTCCACACGGCGCTCGATTGTTCCCCCTCCACCACGCGCCAGAAATAAGTCGCGCCCAGCCTCAGCGGCAGCGGGCCAGCTTGCTTGCTGGCGGCGGCATCCCCGCGCTCCACCGCGGCGCGGTCGGTGCCCGCGAAGACCGTGGAATCTTTCGCGCCGGCCACGCCCGGTTGCCAGCGCAGTGTCACGCTCAGCGTATCCGTTGTCGCGCCGTTGCGCGGCTCCGGCGCGCAGGGCGCGGCGAAGCCCGCACTCGCCCGCAGTTCCGCCTGCGTGAGCGCGGCGTTGTGGATTTTCACCTTCGCAATCGCCCCGCTGAACGCCTTGCGGGGCCCCTTGTTGTCCACCTCGCCCGATGCACCGACGTGGACTTTCATCGGCACGGGCAGCGTCACTTTCAACGGCCTCTCCAGCTCGCGCTCGCCATCCACATACAACCGCACCACACCACCGCCATAGCTCCACGCGAGGTGATGCCACGCGCCCGCCGCGGGCAGCGCCACGAAGGGTGCCGTCGCCTTGAACCCCGAGCGAAACGCGCCCGCGCTGGAGCTGCTGGCGAAGTTGAACTCCGTGCCCATCCCGCCCTTCACGCCGCAAATCGCCGCGACCGTTTCCAATCGCTCGATGGCCGGGTTCAGCACCCACGCCTCGACCGTGAACGCATCCCATTTCTCCGCGGGCAACAACTCCGAGATGATCGTCTGCGTACCGTCGAAGACAAACGCCTGCCGCCCTGCGACGTTCTCCACGCGCAGCGGCACATTCGGCTGCCAGCGCCCGCCGGGGATAGCATTTTCCGTCTCAGAAATCTCCGCAAGCGGCAGCGCCGAGGCGTCGAGTTCCAGCACCACCGCGGCTCGCGCGGCTCCGCCGAGTGCGATCAGGAAGAGAGTGAAGACGAGTCGTGAGGTTTTCATAATGAAACGGAACTTACTTCATCCGCTACTTCACCACCGCGCTCTCGAAGAGCACCTTCCCGCTTGCGTCGGTGACTTTGATGTTTCGGAATTCCGCGCTGCTTTCGCGGGTGCCTAGGGCCATGCCGCCGGTCGCGGGTTCGACGGGTTTTTTGGTTTCGGTCACTTTTTTGCCGGCGAGGTCCACGGTGACTTCGGGGCCTTTGACGGTGAGGCGGAGATCCTGCCACTCGTCCCAGTTCGGCACGATGAAGGTGTTCGGTCCGCCGAAGGTGACGCCGCCTTCTTTCATCGCAGTCCCCTTCCCCTCCTGCCCGAAATCGACGACCCATGATTTCTCCGGGTTGCGGGCGCGAAAGTGGAGGCGGTAGGCGTTGAGACCGGCGAGGCGGCGGGCTTGCAGGGCGATGGTGTAGTCGCCCCATGTTTCGCTGCCGGGGAGGAAAAGCGTGGCCGCTTTTGCGGTCGGGTCGGACTGGCGGAAGACGCCGGTGTCGAGGGTCCATGAGCCGCCTTTGATGCTCCAGTCAGCGGGTGTTTTCCATGGCTCGGGGAGCTCTTTCACGTCGGCGATGGCGCGGCGGTAGATGGCGAAATCGTCGAGCGCTCCGGCGAAAAATCCGCCGCCGGTGCTGGCGCGGCCGAGGTAGCCGGCGGTGAATGCGAAGTCGCCGGGGACGAGCGTCATGGGCGCGGTGGCGGCGGGTTTTCCATCGAGGAAGATGGTGCCTTTTCCGCCGCCGATGCTGAGCGTGACGCGCGTCCATTTTCCCGGCGCGAGGGGCGGCGCGGAGACGGTCTGGGCGGCGGCGCCTTTGCGGATGAGGAAGGTGGCGCGGCCTTTCGAGTCGCGGGGGGTGAAGAGCATCGAGGCATCGGCGCCGCTGAAGTCGAAGATGATTTGGTTCGCTCCGGGCGTGGCGGGCTTTGCGAGGATGTCGAGCGTGAGCGCGGCGCTGTCGGCGGCGTGGGGCTCGACGATGGCGTATTGGTCGCGGCCATTGAGTGTGAGCACGCGGCGGTCGCTGTCCTTGGAAAATGCGGGCGCGCCGCGCAGCATGGCGGTGCAGTCGGCGTTGACGTCGGGGAGCTGCGCGCCGTTCGCTTTGTCGAAGCTCCAGCGGGCGTAGAGGTGGCGGTTGTCCTCGAGTTCCTTGGCGAAGATTTCGGCGTTGAGATAGCCGTAGAGCAGGCCGCCGTTGATGGGTTCGACGCGGCCTTTGAGGTGGCACTCGAGATCTTCGCCGGCGATGACGCCGCCGCCCAGCGGGGCTTCCGGGTCGGTGTGAATCTCGCCCCAGCCGCGGAGGAGCGCGTCGTCGCCGATGCGGCCTTTGCCGTCGATGTGGACGTAATCCATCACGCGCGCGCGGCCCGTGATTTCCACACTGCCGCCGACTTTCACGTTGCCGCGAATGCGCGCATCTTCGCCGACTTTCACGCTCTCGCCGAGCACCGCCCAATCGCCGACCACCGCATTGCCGCTCACTTGCGCGACGTTGCGCACGACGGCGCGGCCTTCGATGCGGGCGTTGTCTGAGACCTTCGCACCGTCCAGCACCATGGCGTCCGGACCGACGAACGCAGTCGCTGCAACCTTCGCGCCTCTGCCGACCCAGCCGCCGCCGTTCGCGTGCGGTGCACCGTCGCCCTTTGGATAATCGCGGCGACCGGAATCGCTCGTGGGCGTCGCGCCACGGACGGCGAGTTCGTAGGGGAAGCGCGGCTTCTTGCCGTAGCCGGGGCGGAAGTCGTCCGGCACATAGCGCGTTGGCGTGGCGGCGACGGCGAGGACCACGCGCTTTTCGCCGCGGAGCGCGAGCGAGAGTTTCCCGCCGCTCGCCATGCGCGAATAGCGAGGCTCGCCCTTGTCGTCCACAGCCACGAGCGTGGTGCGCCAGCCGGCGTTCTCGCTCGGCACGCCGGCGAAATCCACCTCGACCGACGCGCCTTTTCCATCGGGCACCAGCTCCACCAAATTGATGCCATACTGCCGCGGCGCCGCCGACCATAGCGGACGCCACCAACCCGCGCGGTCCGGCACTTTTTCCAGCGTCGTCTGCAACCGCGCCGCCTCGTCGCTTTTCTCCATGCCTCGCAGCGACCGCGTGTAGGAATAGTGCGGCGAAAAATCCATCGTCACGCGCCGCGCCGCCATCTCGCCGATGGTGTCGCCAAAGCCCGCGGTGCCGTCGTCGCGCCACACGCCGCGCTCCACGCCGATGCGTTGGAAGGTCTGTATCGGGTCCTCGATGGACGAGTCCTTTTCGTCTTTCCGGTTCTTCAGCCACACCTCGTAGCAAAAGCCCGGGCCGAAGCGCGGGTCCTCGGCAAGCTGCTGCAAAAAAAGCCACGAGCCGTAGTTGTCGCGCGTCGAGTTCAGCTCGTAATGCGCGCGCGCCATCCACACCTCGAACGCGGGCGGATAGTCGGGCATGAACTGATGCGACGACCAGTTCGCGTGGCATTCCCAAAACCAGCCGACGAACGGCGAGCTGCGGAAGCCACCCATGTGGAGCTGCATTGTGTGCGTGAATTCGTGCCCCACCACGCTGCTGCCCGGCCCGAGCGCGCCGGGGTGCATGAGGATGCTGTTGCCGCCAAACGCGAAGCCTTCCTTGTGCTTCGGCAGACCGGTGCCGGAGATATATACCGGAATCTTCGCGCGCTTCGCTTCGTTCGGCGTGCCTGCGGCCATCGGCATCGGCGCACCCGCCGCCTCGAAGTGCCGCCACACGCGCTCGAACCACAAAAACGTCTGTTCGCGCCGGTCGTCTTTCCACCAGTCCTTCCCACTCGCCGCCTGGTCATTGCCCCAGTGAAACAGGAAATGCTCCGTCTCCTTGAAGTTGCAAATCGCCGCATCTTTCTCCGGCGTGTAGGCCTCGTATTTCGTGGGATACGGCACCGCCGCGCCGCGCTTCGCCGCATCATCCAGCGCGGCCTGGAGCTTCAGCGCATGTTCGCGATCCTCCGCCGCGAGCGTCTTCAGCGGATAATACCGCCGCGAAAAATCCGCGCGCAGCAATTCGACGCACGCCGTGGAAAACTCATGGTCCTCGCAAACCACGCGCACAAACGCCGCCTTCACCGTGGGCGGAAAATCCGCGAGTTCCTTCGGAAATTTGTCGAAATGCCAGTCGCGAAACTCCCGCCCTTTCGCCATCTCCACGCCCTGCAAATAGCGGAGCGAATGTCCGTCTAGCGAACCGACCGGCACACTCAACGCCTTGCCGTCCGCCGCTTTCAGCGCAGCGCTAGTCTTATCCGCAGAGACGAGCGTCGCCGCCACCTCAGGCCCGTCCGCGGGAAACCATGTGCGTGGCTGAAAGGTCGGCAACTGTGCCAGCAGCGGGGCGGTGAAGGCGGCTAAAAAAAGAAAGATGCGAACAATCATGGCGACGCGACGTAAAGCTGATGGCCGCGCCGCTGACCAGCTATAGGTGCGAAACGGAGAAGCGGGCAAGCCCGCGCGGTTGTAGAGATTCGCGCCGACTGCACCATCGCTGAAATCGCCTACGAATGCGGCTCCTCCGACCACAGCGCCTGCACCCGCGCCTTTCGCGCCGGGACGAGCGCAACGCCCACGCAGTTTCACGGCAGCGGGAGCCGCGCGTGAGAGCGGCGGGCGGCGAGGCGTTTCAGGGTTTCTCGGTTTCGGCATTGCCCGCCTTTTTCCTGCCGTCATTGGGCAGGGGAAAGACCTGCGCGCGGGCGGCCCAGGCGGCCCATTGGGCAGTTAGTCTTTGCAGATCATCGGGACGCGCGGTGGCTAGGTCATGCTGTTCGGTGCGGTCCTTGTTCAAGTCATAGAGTTCCCATAGCCCGCTGGGAGCGCTGCCATTGGCGCCGCCTTTGGCGGAAAACACGGCTTTCATAGCGCCGCTGCGCACGGCCTTGTTGCCATACTGTTCCCAAAAGAAAGTGCGCGGTGTCGCGGGCGCCCCCGTGGCGGTGAGGATGGGAAGCAGGCTGCGGCCTTCGAGCGGCGGGAGGGTCTGGCCCTGGCGCTCTTTGGGGTAAGTCGTGCCGCTGGCTTCGAGGGCCGTGGGCATGAGGTCGGTGAGGTAGCCGGGGGTGGCGTCGAGCGCGCCGGGGGTGGTCTTTAACCCAGCCGGCCAATGCACGATGAGCGGCGCGGCAATGCCGCCTTCATGCAGGTTGGACTTAAATTTGCGGAACGGCGTGTTAGACAAGTTGGCCCAGCCAGTGCCGTAGGAAATGGCCCCCATCATGGCGGGGTTGTTAATGTCCGCCTGCCGGCCGCCGCCGAGGTCGGTGAAGGGCTCGGAGCAGCCGCCATTGTCGGAGAGGAAGATGAGCAGCGTGTTATCCAGCCGGCCGCTTTCCCGCAGCGTGGCGGCGAGCCGGCCGACGTTCCAATCCATGCGCTGCACCTGCGCGGCATAGACCGCCATGCGGTAGTCGAGATCGGTCTGCTGCTGGCCGGTGAGTAAGTCCCAGGCGCGGGCTCCGTCGTCGCGGTCGGCGAGGGGCCAGTCTTTGCTGACGAGGCCGAGGGCGAGCTGCCGCGTGTGCCGCTCGACGCGCAGCCGGTCCCAGCCCGCGCGATATTTTCCGACAAACTGGGCGATGTCCTCCGCCCGCGCCTGAAGCGGCCAATGCGGGGCATTGAAAGCGAGGTAGAGGAAAAACGGCGCGCCGCCTTCGTGCTCGCGCACGGTCTTGATGGCGAAGTCGGTGAAGGCATCCGTGGTGTAGTAACCCGCATCCGTCGGCGGAAGCAGCGGGTCATTATCCAGCGTGAGGCCGCGCGGGTCGTGCGGCCGCAGGTAACTCGTGGCCCCGCTCAGGATGCCATAGAAGCGGTCGAAGCCGCGCTGGAGCGGCCAGCGGCCGCGTTCGCCGGAACCGAGGTGCCACTTGCCCGCCATGTAAGTGCGGTAGCCCGCCGGCCGCAGCACTTCCGCCAAAGTGACACAGCGGGCATTCAAATAACCAAGGTAACCTTCGGGATTATCCCCGCCCGCGGGCCGAATCTCCTCTGCGAGCCGGCCCACGCCGGTCTGGTGCGGATGCAGCCCGGTGAGCAAGGCCGCGCGGGTCGGCGAACAGCGCGCCGTGTTATAGAACTGCGTGAAGCGCAGCCCGCCCGCCGCCAGCGCATCGAGATTCGGCGTGGGTATCTCGGAGCCATAGCAGCCGAGGTCGGAAAAGCCCATGTCGTCCGCAACGATGAGGACGATGTTGGGTCTTTCGGCCGCTTTGGCCGGGCCGCAAAGCACGGCAAGTGACGTGAGGAGGAGGGCGAGGGTTTTCATTTTGTGACGGGCATCTGGCCGGAGAGAATGAATTCGTCGCGGCTGAGTGTGCCGTTTTTGTCCGCGTCGAAGCGCAGGAAGCGGCCGGTCGCCTGGTCGGGGTCGGGCTGGCCGACGAGAAACTCTGCGCGGGTGAGCTGGCCGTCCCGGTCTTTGTCGCGCTGCTCGAAGAGCGCGCCGCGGTCGGCCTTGGGTTTCTCGCTCCATGGCGGCCTGGCCTCGGGATATTTGGTGGAAAGAATCGCGCGCAGCTTCGCGACCACCTCGGGCTTTTCAGCAGCGAGGTTCTTCGTTTCCTGCGGGTCGCTTTCGTAGTCGTAGAGTTCGAGCACGGCGCTCTCCGCCGGTGCGCCGGGCACTTTCCACTCGACCAGCCGGAACTGTGCGGTGCGCACCGCGCGGCCGAGGCGCTCGCCGCGCGGGAAGCAGTGCAGCACGGCGTCCTCCGTCGGCGTGGCCGGGTCGCGCAGCGTGGCGGCGAAGCTGCGGCCATCGGCCCCCGCGGGTGCGGGCAGCGCGGCGAGGTCGGCGAGCGTGGGGTAAAGGTCCACGCTCTCGACGAGCCCGGCGGCGCGGCCTTTGGCGATGCCGGGGCCGGCGACGATGAGCGGAATGCGCGCAGCCTGTTCGTAGTTGGTGTGCTTGCTCCACATGCCGTGATCGCCGAGATGCCAGCCGTGGTCGCCCCACAGGACGATGATGGTTTTCTCCGCGAGCCCCGCCGCGTCGAGCGCGTCGAGCACTTTGCCGACCTGCGCGTCCACGTAGCTCGTGGCCGCGTGGTAGCCGTGGATCAGCTCCCGCGCGCGCTCGTCGTTCACCGGGCCGGTTTCTGGGATGTCGGAGTAGTTCCGCAGCTCGCCCCAGGTCGTCGGCGCGAAAGCGGGCGCGCCCTCCGGCGGGGTGCGGCGCGCGGCCAGCGGGAAGGCCGCGCGGTCGTAGAGATCCCAGTATTTTTTCGGCGCGCAAAAGGGCAGGTGCGGTTTGAGAAAGCCGACGGCGATGAAAAATGGCCGGCCCGGCTTTTCCGCCGCGGCGCGCAGCCTGCGCACGGCTTCGGCGGCGATGCGCCCGTCCGGGTAGCCCTCGTCCGGCACGTCCGCCGCCTCAGTGGACACGCCGCGGGCCATGTCTTTGCCGACGGCCTCATTGGCAAAAAGCGCCTCTTCACGCGTCACGGTTTTCCGGTTTTCCGGCAGCGCGTAGGCGACGGTTTTTTCGCGATACAGCGGCATGCTCCACGAGGCCGCGTCGTCCACGTTGCCATGGCCGGTGTGAAAGATTTTGCCCAGCCCCTCCGCGCGGTAGCCGTGCGCCATGAAGTGCTGCGGCAGCGTCACCGCAGCCGGCGCAGCCTTGCGGAAATTCGTGCCGAGATCGTAGATGCCCAGCGTGGTCGGCCGCCGCCCGGTCAGCAGCGCATTGCGCGACGGCGCGCACACCGCCTGGTTGCAATACGCGCGGTCGAAGACCACGCCGCGCGCGGCGAGCCGGTCGATGTTCGGCGACTTCACGAGCTTGTCGCCGTAGCAGCCGAGCACCGGCTTGAGGTCGTCCACGGCGATGAAGAGCACATTGGGTTTTTCGGCGGCGCGCGAGGGCGGGCCAAGCGCCGCAAGCAAGGCCACGAGGGTGAGCAGTTGTTTCATGTTTTTGAGTGTCGGTGCTGGCGGAGAGTCGATCAAAAAAGCGCGCGCACGGATTCGGAAACCGCCCGGCGGCCGACCGCAGTGTGCATGACCCGCTGGCCCGGTGGACACTGCAAATCTCAGCATTGCCATGGCCGGGCGGGCGCGGTTGGATTTTCGCCATAAAAGCCCTCCTCACCCTCGCCCTCCTCGCCACCGCCACCTTGGCCGCCGATGCCGCCGTCACGCCCGACGCCGCCTCGACGGCGGGACGAATTTCAACCCGCGCCGTGACACCCACATGCACAGCCTCCGCATGACGCTGCCGACCGTGTCATAGACCGGCCCGCAAAAACTCCAGTGCTCCGGCACGAGCATGGAGGGTGGCAAAGAAAAGCCCGGCTGCGCGCAGACGCTAACGCGCCGCAGTTAGAGCGGCTGCCAAAAGTCTTTTCCGTAATTCCGTTCCTGCTTTTTAGACGGGATTACGGAATTGAACCAAATGACGGAATTCAGAGCAGGAAGATCCAAATCCTTCCGCGTCCGCCTCTCCAGAACCCGCTCGCCAGCGGATGTCCGCTTCGGCATCGTCCGGCCCCATGGCCCGCCCGAAATCCAACGGTAACGCTTCGTCGAAAGACTCCACCGCCCACCTCGGCTTCGAGGCCAAGCTCTGGCTCTCCGCCGACAAGCTCCGCAACAACATGGACGCGGCGGAATACAAGCACGTCGTCCTCGGCCTCATCTTCCTCAAATACATCTCCGACACCTTCGACGAACACCACGCGAAGCTCGTGGCGGGTCAGGGCGACTACGAAGGCGCGAATCCCGAGGACAAAGACGAATACCTCGCCGCCAATGTTTTCTGGGTGCCAGTGGACGCCCGCTGGCCGCAGTTCCAGTCTCGCGCCAAGCTGCCGAGCATCGGCAAGGACGTGGACGACGCCATGGTCGCCCTCGAACGCGACAACCCCCGCCTCAAAGGCGCGCTCAACAAAAACTACGGCCGCGCCGACCTCGACAAACACCGCCTCGGCGAACTCATCGACCTCATCGGCTCCATCCAGCTCGCCGATGTCGCCAGCCGGTCCAAGGATCTCCTCGGACGCGTCTTCGAATACTTCCTCACCCAGTTCGCCAGCGCCGAGGGCAAGAACGGCGGCCAGTTCTACACCCCGTCCTGCGTCGTGCGCTGCCTCGTCGAGATGCTCGCCCCCTACAAGGGCCGCATCTACGACCCCGCCTGCGGCTCCGGCGGCATGTTCGTGCAGTCGGAAAAATTCGTCGAATCCCACGGCGGCAAGCTCGGCGACATCAGCATCTACGGCCAGGAGAGCAACGCCACCACCCGCCGCCTCGCCGTG
>JANPHJ010000086.1:0-19421 GCA_031424395.1 Chthoniobacter sp. | reverse complement strand
GCCCGCATTCGTCACCGTGATGACGCCGCCGGGGACCAGCGCGAGCGACTGCGCGCCGTTGATGGTGTAGTCACTGACGCTAAAGGTGACGTTGCGCACCTGGAGGCTCGGGCTGGTGAGGGTCACGACACCTGAGATGCCGGCAAAGATGGCGTCGCTGAGCGCAGTGTTGGGCCAGGGGAAATTCGGCCCCGTGCCTACGGAATCAAAGGTCCAGTTCGAGTCCGCGAGACTCCAGTTGGCCGAACCGCCGAGGCCGGCGGCGGCGGGATTGGCATCCCAATAAAATGGCGTCAGCGGCAGCGCGGCGATGTCCTCGAGGAAAACCGGCAGCACTCCTGGAACCAACGTGGCCGCACCCGTGGTGAGGTTAACGGTGTAAATATTGGCGGTCCCATTGTAGAGGAAGGCGGCGGTGGACAGGCCGGAGATGTCGAGTCCCGAGAATGTTCCGACATTGGTTCCCAGCGCGCCCACGGTGGTGAGAATGCCATTGTTCGGCGGGTTTTGGATGACGAGGATGTCCAAGTTGGAATCGATCCCGTAAAGCGTGGTCGATCCAGCCAAGGGCTGATTATTCGTATAGGCACTAGCCACGATGTTGGGGTTGGCGGCGGCATTTGCGTCGCCCGCGGCGTAGGCCAGAGTGGTGTCCGTGGCGGCCAAGGTGCCGTTGTTGGGATTGAGCCGGATGTTTTGGTCGAGGTCTGAGACCACGCGCAAACGATCCGGCACGGGATTGAAATCCACCCCGAAATTGGCGCCGCTCAGCACAAAGGAACCGTTGACCCCTACTTGGGTGGCCACCGCCGTGCCGCCGGCCAGCGAGATGGTGTAAAGCCGGCTGCCGCTGCCCACCCCGTAAAGCTGTGTGGTCGCGGGCCGGAAATCGATCCCGCGGAGAGTATCTCCACCGATCAGGCCGGTGATGGGGATGGGCGCCCCGACCGCGGCGGGGTTGGCGCTGTCAAAGCGACGGATGCTCACCCCGCCAGCGCCAAGGCCGAAGATGGGCTCCGCCTGGGCGGAAATGCTGAGCAGGCAGGCGGCGCCGATGGAATGGATAAGGATGGATGGCAGTTTTTTCATTAGGGTTTTCGAGTGGGTGTTTGGTGGAGGTGGATAAAGCGGGAACCAGAATCGAATAGCGCGCCCAGCGCCCACGGTGAAGCGCGCGCAGGTTTTCAAACCGCCTGCTGCCAGTCAACGCCAAACCTCCCCGCGGCGCAGTTTTTTCCTCCCGACGAAAATCCGGGACGCACCCTTAGCCCCGGCCGGGCGGACCGGTGGCGGACTGCGGCGCGGCCGGGCTCGGCGGCGTTAAGCCGGGCAGCGGCGCGCTCTTGCCCTCGGGCCCGGCCGCGGCCGGCAGGCGGCCGTGGTATTCGATCATGAGCCCGAGCAGCTTGCGCGAGGCCCAGTAGCGGGGGACGAAGGTGGCGGGCTTGTCGAGGCAGCGGAAGAGCCAGCCCAGGCGGAGGCGGTCGGCCCACATGGGAATGGCCACCTGGTCGCCGCTGAGGAAGCCGATGGCCGCGCCGGTGCAGTGGATGGCGGGCCGGTAGTCGAGCTGGCGCAAAAGGTCGGCGCCCAGCTTTTCCTGCACGCCGCCGCCCACGGCCATGATGACGTGGCGCGGGCGGCGCTGGCGCAAAATGGCGAGCAGCGCGGGGTCGGTAATACGCGCCCGGTCGTAGGCGGGCGCGAGGTAGCAGTCGTCGGCGGTGACGGGCAGGCCCTGGTCCTGGAGGTAGGCGAGATTGAGCGCCATGGAGGCGGCATTGGGCATGACCCAAAGGGTCGCATACGGCTGGCGGAGGGCGGGCTGGGCGAGCAGGAGCTTGAGATATTCGAGCCCGGAGACGCGGGTGATGGCTTCGCCGGTCATCAGTTTCCACAGCAGCACGAGCAGGCCGCTGTCGGTGAGCAGCAGGTCGCTGCCGAGCACGGCGGCGCGGTGCGCGGGGTCGTCCTCCAGCGCCAGCAACATGGGCGCGGCAGGGGCGACGATGAGGCCGCCTTCCATGGCGACCTCCACCGCCTGCGCGGCGCTGCCCACGAAAAAGCGCAGCCCGAGAATCTGCCGGTAGTCGCGCCGGAGATAAGCGGAGCCGTAGTTCTCCGGCGCACCTGGCTCCGCCCCCACCGCGTCCGGCCCCGGCGCAGCGGCGGGTCCGGCCACCGTTCGCGAGCCCCCGATTTTCCGCGCCAGCACATTGGTCGCGAGCAGCACGACCTGCAGCGCCGTGCGGAAGATGATGGCCACGTCGAGCACCAGCCGCCAGTCCTCGATGTAGGAAATGTCCGACTCCAGGCGGTGCCGGATGTCGGCGACGGAATGCACCTCGCCCCGGAACCCGCGCAACTGCGCCAGCCCGGTGATGCCCGGCTTCACAAAGCTCCGCACATGGTAGCCGCCCATAAGCCGGGCGAAGTCCGTATTGTGCTCGACCATGTGCGGGCGCGGGCCGACCACGCTCATGTTGCCGCGCAGGACATTGAGGAACTGCGGCAATTCATCGAGGCTCAGCCGGCGCAGCCAGCGGCCAAACGGATAAACCCGCCCGTCCTCCCGCGCGGCTTGGCGCGCGGCGTCGGGATTGTCCGCGTGCATGGTGCGAAACTTGATGATGTCGAACTCCTCATTCTGGATGCCGGCCCGCCTTTGCCGGAAAAAAACCGGCCCCGGCGACTGCCACCGTTGCACCAGCCAGACGACCGCCGCGAGCGCCGGCACCACGAAGACCGCCAGCGGCAGCGCCACTGCCACATCGAGCACCCGCTTGAGGATGCGGTTGAGCGGATTTTCCAGCGGCTCCCCGCGCAGGGCGATGAAGCTGAGCCCGTCATCCTCCACATGCACCACGGGATGATTGAGCTTCTCGGCCAGGTTATTGAGGATGAGCAGCCGCGCGCCGAGGCTCTCCACGCGGCGCACCATCTGCCGGTGGTTCTCGGAAAATTCCGGCAGCTCCAGCAGGATGACCTGGGTGATGCGGTGCGCGGCGATGACCTGTTCCAGCGCGGCGGTTTCCCCCAGCCACTCCTGGCCCGCCTCCACCACCCCGCCCGCGGCCTTTTCGCCCAGCCGCCCCACCACCCGCAGCCCGAAGACGGCTTTGTCCCGGACCCACCTCTGCAGCCGGTCCGCCCGCTCCCGCGTGCCCACCAGCAGCAGTCGCTCCCGCCGCACGCCGCGGAAAATCCGGCGCGCAACCGCCCGCGGCAGCATCACATTGGACCACAGCAGCGCGGCGTAGAGCGCCGGCACCAGAAAGGCCAGAAAGGTGCGCGAGATGAAAGCATCCTTGGCCGCCGCGAGAAAGACCAACAGCACCCCGACCGCGCAAGCGCCCTGCCGCACCGCACAGCCATGCTGCGCCAGAAGGCCGCGCCCCAGCAGGTCTTCCGCCTTGTCCCGGCCCAGCGCCTCGAGCGCCAGCCCCAGGATCAGCAGCCCGCAGTAAATGGGGTAGCGCTCCAGACCCGCCGGCTCACCCGCGAGAAACCACCGGAACGTGATTTCCGCCACCACTACAAAGACCAGCGTAACCACCAGCGCCTGGCAGAAAAGCACCGTGGTCTGGAGGCCGCGGGTTCTTTGGGTGAGCATACGTGCGTGCAAGTGCGACGGCGGCGCAACGCCGTCAACCGTTACTTTTCCGCAACCCGGCCGCCCCCTCGGCCGCACCGCACTTTTCTAACACTCAGGCGGTCTTCGGCATCCAACCGCCGAGCACCTTTGCGGGTTTCAGGCGGCGGCCTTCGCGAGGCTGGCGGCCGCCGGCTAGGGAACCGATTGGCCACGGCAATGGCGGAGAATTTGGGACGCCAAGCCAGAACTAGGCCCGCTTGGAAAACCACGCGCCATGCACTAATGACAGAGCTAATGCAGGAGGCTTAGCGCTGCCGAAAGGGTGACCAAAACTCGCCTGAACTCGGGCGCGACACATGCGGCGGGTATTTGGCGCCAAATTCCCTTGCCATAAAAGAAAAGCCGGGAATAATACGGCCCTGATTTGCAGAGGGCGGGCGTCGGACGCAGCGTCTCTCGGCAAATCCACTCTGGAAAAGCACTCGTAGCTCAATTGGATAGAGCATCTGACTACGAATCAGAAGGTTCCGTGTTCGAGTCACGGCGAGTGCATCCTTTGAAAGAAGTAGCGGTTGAGCTGCTTACGGCCTTGGAATACGGCAGGCGTGGGCACCTGAACTATTTTCACTCCGCCACTTTTTAGCTATTTTCGCGGGTTGGAAGTTGCCCTTTCCAAAGCAGCGTAGAACCGCCCGGCCGGTGCTGAGGAACTCGATGCGGAACTGGGTCGAAGGCTGCCCCGTCGATGAGAATGTCATGCTGCAGCGGAACTTTTGATCTCGGCGAGCGCGCCTACTTAGCCGGCGCATCCGGCAGTTCGGATGAATGAGAGGAAACGCACTGCCACTTGCCATCGCGCCGGATGAAGACATCGGTAAAAATCTCCCTGCCAGCCATGGGCTCGCCTTTCCATTCCATCTTCGCGTCCCCGTGGCCGATGACTACCGCAGCGTCGCCATAGAGACGCACGTCGAGGTCGCTGATTTTGTAGGATTCAAATTTGAGCGTCCCGGCGTCCAAATCTTTGAGCAGGGCTTCGCGCGTCATCACCGAGGCGTCCGCGGTGACGATCCTCCAATCCGGGGCAAGAAACGTAGTCAATGCCTTGGCATCATGCATCACTAGCGCGGCGACGGTGGCATTCTCGACCCGGACGAGTTCCGCTTTGTCGGCGGTTTCGCCGGCGCGGACACCGGAAACGGACAACAAAAGAGCCAATGCGGCGAGGAGGGCAGGTATCGTTTTCATGGCTGCGATGGTGAACCCGTCGCGGCGTGCGCGCAATCCTTTCGCCCACTCGACCGCACGGTTGAGTCACGAAACGTGCGGCGTGATCGCCATTGCCAACGCGTGCGGCGCGACGACGATCAGACCGCCCGCCGATGAGATCGAACTGAGCATCGCAAGGACGAGCGTTGTCCGGAGGATGGTGCGCATCCGCCCAGCCGCGTTGCCGCCTTTGCAGAATCAACTGTCCGAGCTTTGCGTTTCTGCCGACCCTCAGCGATAAATCAGCACCTTCCGCCGCCGTTCGGCAAAGCTTTCCCGCGCGGGCAGCCACGTCGCCTTCATCGCCCCGATCTTCCACAGTTCGCGCACACCGGCCTCGGTCGCCGGATGCACGAGCAACTTCGCCAGGCGCTCCCCTTTCCACTCCGCCGGGTGCTGCCGCTGGAGCGTCCGGGCGAGGGCGAGGCCGACCTCGACGGGATTCAGGCTGTCGCGATCCGTAACGATGATTTGCACGCCGCCGCAGTCTTGCCCCGAGAAGCAACTGCTGGCGGGGATGAAGCGCACGGGGATGAAGCCCACGCCGGGGAGGGCCTCGGCATTGAGCGCGGCGGCAAAGGCGCGGTCGTCGATGTAAGGCGCGCCGACCTGCTCGAAGGGGCGGTCGGTGCCGCGCCCGACGCTCACGTTGCAAAATTCGATGAGGCCGACCCCGGGGTAGAGGATGGCGGCTGGCAAGCCGCGCATGTTTGGCGACGGGTTCACCCACGGGAGGCCGGTCTGGTCCCACCATAGGTCGCGCGTCCAGCCTTCGCAGGGGACTACGGTGAGATCCGCGCCGAGGGTGCGCTCGGTGTTGTACATCTGCGCCAGTTCACCGAGGGTGAGGCCGTGGCGTATGGGAACGTCGTGCCAGGCGGTGAAGCTCGCGTCGCCGTCACGCACCGGGCCATCGACAAGCACGGCGCCGATGGGATTCGGACGGTCGAGGACGAAGAATCTGAGCTTAGCCTTGGCCGCGGCGCCCAGACTTTCGCCGAGCGTGGAGCCATAGGTGTAAAAGCGGCAGCCGATGTCTTGGATGTCGAAGACCAAGGCATCTAGGCCGGCGAGTTGTTCGGGCGTGGGCGCGCGGCCTTCGCCGTAGAGCGACCAGACGGGCAGGCCGGTGGCTTCGTCGCGGGTGTCGCCAACTTTGCCGTCCGCCCGCCCCCGCAGACCGTGCTCAGGGCTGAAGAGCGCGACGAGGGTGACGCCTTCCGCTTTTGCGAGGAGGTCGATATTCCGGCGGCGCTCGCGGTCGATGCCGGTATGGTTCGTGATGAGGCCGATGCGCAAACCGCGCAGCGGTGCGAATTTGTCGCGCACGAGCACGTCGAGGCCGGTGAGGACATCCGCCCTGGCGCTCGCGCGCGCCGGCGGCGCAGTGGTGCCGGGCCGTGGCGGGAGCCCCCCGGGGACGCGGGCGAAATTGAACCCGCGCACGCTTTCCGCGGCGAGCGTGCCGAGCAGGTGGCGCAATGGGAGGACGTTGCCGGCCTCGGTTGGGTGGTTGCGGTTCGAGAGGAAGATGACAAAGGACTGCGAAAAGGGGTCGATCCACAGCGATCCGCCCGTCCAGCCCGTATGCCCGTAGCTGCCGAGCGGGAACCATTTTCCCCGCGGTCCGCTGTAGCCGGAGTCGATGTCCCAGCCGAGCCCGCGCCGGCCGGCGAGGGTGTCGGGCGTTTGTACGCTGGTCATCAGCGTCACCGTCTCGCTTTGCAAAATGCGCACGCCGTCGAGTTCCCCGCCGCCGAGCAGCATCCGGGCAAAACGCGCGAGATCACCCGCGGTGGTGAACAGCCCCGCATGGCCCGCGACGCCGCCCATCTTGCTCGCGGTCGGATCATGCACCACGCCGCGCCCCGTGCCGCGCGTGGTCGGCGCGATGCGCGGACGCAATTCCGCGGCCGGCCGGTAGCCGGTGTCCTTCATGCGGAGCGGGCGAAAGACTTCCACCGCGGCGTATTCATCGAGGGTCTTTCCGCTCACGCGATGCACGATTTCGCCGAGCAGGATGAAGTTGATGTCGCTGTAACGGATGAGCGTTCCCGGTGCATCGCCGAGGGGGTTCTGGCACGCCCGCGCGATGCCATCCTCGTACGAGGCCAGACCGCCGGTTGCGATGCCCGGCTTGTTCCCCGAGGTGTGCATGAGCAGGTGCCGCACGGTCACCCGCTCCTTGTTCTCGCCGACAAACTCCGGCAGATACCGCGCAACCGGCGCATCGACCTCCACCTTCCCCTGCTCCACCAGCTTCATTACGCAGGTCGTCGTCGCGATGACTTTCGTGAGCGAAGCCGCGTCGAAGATCGTGTCACCCGTCATCGTCTCCCGCTCCGGCTCCACCGCCCGGTCGCCGACCGCCCTTTCGTAATGCTCCCCGCCACGTTCGACCCACACCACCCCGCCCGGCAACCGCCCCTCGACGATCGCGAGCCGGATTGCCGTCTCGATCTCGGGCAAGACCTCCGGCTGCATCTGCGCGGCGGCGGCCACAGCAAATAGCAAGAGCAAAGGGCGGAACATGCGCGCAGCCTACGCGGTACCTTTCATCGGAGCCAAGCACTGCCTGCCACATGGCGATGCTGGGTCCCGGTCCGTTTCCGGGAGCGCTGTAAAAAGCGGGGAGTTCCGCGCCGTCCCCGCTCGCCGCTTCGCCGCGCCTCAGGGAAGAAACCGGCGCAGGAACCGGACGGGTTTTTCGACACGGCGGATCAAACTTTTGACCTCATCCGGCACGTCTCCGACTCTTTCCCGGGAGCGGGAAGGCGAGCGCTTTTTCGTGGCCGCCTTCTCTGGATCCCGGCGCTCCTCACGGCTGTCGGCCAGCGCGGGCTGGCGCGGATCCGTCTCGCCAGGCTCAGCCGCGGTGGGCAGCACCGTTTTTGAGAGAACCTCTCCGGTGTCCGCCGCAATCTCCATCGTGGCGATGGTTCCCATGCGTGGTGGCCGCATTTTCAACGTCCAGACCGGGGCTCCGCCGTCCGCTCTGTTGGCCAAGGTGTAATCGATCCGCTCCGCGCAAGTCGGCGCGGCTTTCTCCTGGTTGATTACTTCGACCACGCCTTCGGAATCCAGATTGAGCTTGGCTAGATCCATCGGGCCGCTGACCTGCCGCGCTTTCTTGGGCGTGCTCTCATTGGCGATTCGGCCATTCCGCACTTCGATTTCTCTCACCCCCGCTCGAGCGTGGGGATCCAAGACGACGATCTTCCACGCCGCGGGCTGCTGCGTCCCGTCGCTGCGCACCTCGATCACCTGTTTTAACACTTCCTCTCCTCGCTGGGCGCCGACGACCCGCAGCGCGGAATAGGCGGTCTCCGCAAGACCGCTTGCGCTCATGGAAAGTAACGCTAGAAAAACTGCGGGCTGCATCCGAGGCCAGGAAATTGCGCGTGGCTCCCAGCGGCGAATTAAAGGAGGAGCGATGCAAAAAATTTGAGGGATCCAGTACATCTGTCGGCAATCCATTTATCGTTACTGCGGTTCCTCTTGCGCGTGTCGCCGACACAACTTTGCGGGCAAAAAAGATTTCCACTGCTCGTTGGGGAAGCAGCATTAAAATTCCGAAACCTCGGTGAATTAACGGCGACATGCGCGAGTCTTCCCTCTCCCGTGAATCCCCGGGCAGTCCCATCTATGAAAACTCGCTTCCTCCATCCTCCTCTCCTCGCAGTCCTCCTTGCAGCCTGCAATCAGGACCCCGCTCAACGCGCCGACGATCAGCGTCAGTCGGACGAAAAGCGTCTGACAGAATTGCGCGATCTCGAACAACGCGCGCTGCAGCGCGAGGCCGAGGCCAATGCCGCCGAGATCGCTCGAGAGCGCCAGCGCCTTGCAGATCAGCAAGCGGGACTCGACGCCGAAAAGCAAAAGCTCGCCGCCGAGAAAGCGGCGATCCGGGAGGACGCCGCGAAGCTCGCGCAATGGCGGGCGGATGAGCAGCGCCTGCAGCAGCGGCAGGCTGCTTTGAAAGCCGATCAGGACCGCAGTGCGCTCGCCGAGCGGCAGGCCAGCACCGACCGGGAACGCGCCCGCGAAGCCGGGCGTCAGGCGCAACAGGACAGCGCTCAGCGCCAGCTCGATTATTTTTACGCACCGCTCGACCCGCTGGGCGACTGGATCGAGGTCGCTCCCTACGGCTATTGCTGGCAACCCCGGGAAGCGCGCACCGTCGGCTGGCGTCCATACACCGACGGCACCTGGGTCTTCACCGACTACGGTTGGACGTGGAATGCCAACGAGCCTTTCGGTTGGGCGACCTATCACTACGGACGCTGGGCGCGCATCAAGCGGCTCGGCTGGGTCTGGGTGCCGGGCTCGGAATGGGCTCCCGCCTGGGTGGCGTGGCGGCGTAGCGACCAGTACGTGGGCTGGGCGCCCCTCCCGCCCGAGGCCCATTCGGGCACCGGCTTCAATGCGGGCGTGGACAGCTACTACGACATCGGCCCCGGCTCTTACAATTTCGTGCCGGCTGCCAGTTTCGGGGAGCCCACCTATCGCGGAATCGTCGTCGAACCCGAGCGCAACGTGACCATCGTCCCGCAGACGGTCAATGTGACCAGGATCAACTATACCACCGTCGAGAACAAAACCGTCGTCTTCAATGGCGGCCCGGAACTGGTGCAAATCAACGCTGCGAGCGCGCGCCCGGTGCAGCGCGTGCGACTGGAGCGGGTTTCGGACCGACCGGCCGACTCCGGCAGCGCTGCCATCGTGGGGAATGTGTTGAAACTGCTGGCCCCCCGGATCATCTCGGCGTCGAAGCCGAATGTGGCGCCCGGCCGCGTGAAAGAAGCGGTCAAAGCAGCGGAAGTCGAACGCGGCTGGAGCGGCGGCGATGCGCCGGCGGTTCAGGCGGCCCGCGCCCAAGTCCGGCAAGAGGCCGGCCAGGCCGAGCAGCAAGCGCGCGTCGCGGTCCCCGCAGAGGCCGGTCCTGTTGTTTCACGGAAAGCCGCGCGCGAGGCGGAAGGCGCGCAAATGTCCGCCGCTAAGGCGGCCGAAGCCGCGAACATGAAACAGGCCGAAGCTCAAAAAAAAGCGATGGCCGAAGCCGCCGCCGCGCAGCAGGAGGAAGCAAAACGCGCCGGCGCCGAAAAGCGGGCGGCCGACATGAAAGCGCAAGCCGAGGCCGACACCGCGGCCAAGGAAGCCGCACGCATGGCCGGCGCCAAGGAGGCCGAAGCCGCGAATATGAAACAGGCCGATGCTCAGAAAAAAGCGATGGCCGAAGCCGCCGCCGCCCAGCAGGAGAAAGCAAAACGCGCCGATGAGCGACGAAAGGCCGAGAAGGCCGCCGCTGACAAGAAGGCGCAGGCTGAGGCCGCCGCCGTCGCTTTGCGCGAAAAAGAGGCGGCCGCACCGAAAGCCATGCCCGCACCTCCCCCAACCGCTCCCGTCGAAGCCACGACCCCGCCTCCCGCGGCGCCGCGGGCGAAACCTCCAGAGACCGTCCCGCCCACCGCCCCGGACCCTTCAGCCGAGCCCGAGAAGAAGGGAAAAGGTCCCGAGAAACGCGAGGCCGATAAAAAAGAGAAAGCAGCCCGTGAGGCCAGCGTCACCACCGCGAGCGCCACCACGCCAGCCGCGATCGACCCCCGGGAAGCGGAAAACGCCCGACGTGCCGCCAAACAAAAAGACCAAGCGGAAAGGAAGCGCACCGGGGACGCCCCCCCCGCCCCCCCTGCGAAATAAATCCCCGCGCGTCCCATACGCCCCGTAGCAACGCCGGCGACAGGGCATGTCGTCCGTGCGGCAGAGCCTCCGCTAGGCTCCAGAGCGTCCGCCTCTAGCCCGCAAGTAGAATAGCGAAAGCCGCACACGTTGCCCGGTCGGATGAACCCAAGTCTGTGCGGCCCGGCTTCATTCGTGGCCCCAACCAAACACCACGAAAGTGCAACCTCCCGGCCGACTACTTCACCACCTTCAGCCTGCTGCGCGCCATGCTCAGTGAGGACGCCGGGAGGTACGCGCTGGATCTCGCGCACCGAGGCGGAACCATCATGCAAGGCGACGAAATGCCGGGCAGACTTCCCGGCCGGCCCGAGCGAGGTCATGGAAGGAATGGCAGTTCGACACCGACCCCTACGACCCACGCGACGTCTGCCTGCACACCGCCTACGCTGGAGTCGATGCCGTTTGCGCTCTCTGGATTAAATCCCTGATTATTCGAGGAAGTGGAGGCGAAGGGAGTTGAACCCTTGTCCTGATGACTCTCGCCACAAGTTTCTACATGTTTAGCCGTGCCTATGATTTAGGAAAATGACCGCCGGCGGGCGGGCTGTCATTCCCCGAGTGTCCACGGTATTTTCTCGCCCTCGTGCGCGGTCACACCGCACTCGGGCCAGCCTGCTGTCGTCGCAGATGCACCTAGCAGGCGTTGGTGCATCCACGCTGCGGTCAATTAAGCCGCAAGAGCGAACGCCTCGGAATTACCCGAGAAGTCCACTTCATTGATATTAGCTTTCGCGTTTATCGGTTTGCCCGGGAGTTTAACGTGGCCAACCAGGCTTCCACGACATGCGGCCTGTGTCTCGAACCAACAGTCGAAACCAGTACGCCCCCTTTTTTGGGAGGCGAAAGGTACCGTGCATCTGCGCTTACGCAACCGGAGTTTTCTGCCGTTACATTCGCTCGACTTCGCGCTTCTCGACAAAAATCGCGAGGCCCTCGCGGGAGAAGTTCTCCATGAAGGCCTCCGGGTCGAGCGCCTCGGGCATCATCACGCCACGCTCCTTGAGTTTGCCGGTGACGAGAAGTTTCGCCGCCAGCGCGGGTGGGATGCCGGTCTGGACGACGGTCAGCGAGTAACCCCATTTCTCATAAGTGTCCCGGTGGCTGTCCATCGTGTAGATGAAATACTCGACGCGCTTACGCTCTTTGGTCCCGCGCACTTCGGTACCCACGCATGAATAGCCATCGACCGTCGCGCCGAGCTGCGCGGGCTTGGGCAGGTTGGCGGTGGCGACGCGGATGGGTGTGACTTCCACGCCATCGACCTTGACCTTTTTCCAAGTGTCTAGGTTGAGCAGGTCAATGGATTTGGCGACATTCACCATCTGATCCGAGACGGCATACTTAAAGACGGAATACTTGACGCCCTTCTCAACAAAGGGCGGGTAAATGCCGAGGGAAACGCCCTCCTCGTGGGCGACGGCGTAGGTTTGCTGGAGTCCAATGGGGTCGGGGAAGCGATACCAATCGACCTCGGTTTCGAGCGGGCGACCGCCGGTGACTTTGCCGTCCTTCACGAAGTAAGGCACGGCGTTGAGTTCCTCAAAGAGCGTCTCCGGCGAGAAGAGGACGGCGAACCGGTAGCCTTTGACTTCGGCGTTATCGGCGTCGAGGACGCGGATGCTGGTAGCGGTGTCGAGGCGGTCCATGGCCCAGCGGGCAAAGATATTTACCGCACCGGGATCACAGCCGAGGCAGAGCAGGCCGGCCAGGTCCTTTTCCAAATATCGCGAGTGGTAAGTCTCGATCTCATGCTCGAAGGAGTTCTTGCCGGGCTTCTTCACGCCGGGCGCGGCGTAAATGTCCGCCGCCATGTCGATGTAGTGCGAGCCGGCTTTGAGGCAGGCATCGAGGATTGAGTAGTTCGTGTAACAGTTGCAGGCGTTGAGGGTGACCGAGACGTTGTGCTGGGTCATGGCTGCCGCTACCTTGTTGGACTCCATCGCGTTGAGGGCGATGACTTCGAAGCGGCTTTTCTTCGTCGTGTTGTGCAGGACGTGCGCGTAGGTGGGGTCGACGTCTGCGAGGATGATCTTATCGAAACACTCGTACTCGTGCAGCTTCCGCCCAATAACGGAGCCGACTCCACCGAGACCGATAACCATTGCGTTTGGCATAAGAGGTAGGCGACCCGCCCTAAATGGCCGACCGCAACGCGACCATACCCCGGAGCCCCGAACCACGCAATCGTGCCGGGCACGGCACCGGCCATTTGAATCAATTTCACCGCGTTTAAGCGGCCTCGATTTCCCTTACGTCTCGACGACGAACCCGGGCGGTGGGTTTGAGTCGAAATGGAGAAACCCGGGGATCGTGATCGTCAGGTTCACCTCGGAGATCCCAGGCGAAACCGCGTTCAGGATGGGAAATATCTCGGTCGCAGTCTTCCTCAAAACGTTGTAAAAATCGTGCTTGGCGAACGTGGAGGGCGAGGAGTTGCCAAACCAAAAGCCAAATCGCCGTCCCATGACGGTGAAAAGCTGCGGTCGCACGGTGGATATGTCAAAATTGGCCCCAAGTGCCGGGCAAGTGGCGAAGCCCTCTACTACCGTTCCGTCAGCAAGAGTCATTGATGATTGGGCGAGGAACGACCTCATGTCGCGCCCCACCGGTAATTCGTCCAGCCACGGACGGTAGGTGTTGGCATCGGTTTGGGCATACCAAGGCTGGGCGCTGTCCCCGGGGCGGCAGGGAATCCACACCGGCCAAGCGGCAAAATCCGCGGATGACAAGTCCTCGAACTGTTTCAGAATCGGGTGTTTTGGCATAGGGGCAGTGAGTTGAAAATTGTCTTTTCTGATAGTTCCCGTGCTGAGTTCCAGCCATCGACACGCGTTGGCTGTCGTCGGTGAGCTTCTTGTCCGCCGGCAGTTTGGCAAGTCCCAAAACAGATATGTTGGGTAGTTACGGTCGGCGGCACGTGTGAACGGCTTCCCCGCCAGCGCGCCACATCGTCCGCCCAGCCGGGCAACGGCGTCAGCGCGTAGCGGGCTCGGCGGATTCGGCGGCCTTTTTCGGCGTGGGCGGCGGCCGGAGGCCGTACATACGGCGGTTCGCGCCTTCCTCGGGCTTGATCCAGCCTTGCTCGAAAAAAACCTGGTCTTCGCGGTCAGTCGAACAGCCGGCGAGGAGCGCGGCGAGGGCGAGGAAGACGAGCGCGCGCATCAGTTGGTCTTGAGCACGGCGATGAAGGCTTCCTGGGGGATGTTCACGCGGCCGATGGACTTCATGCGCTTTTTGCCTTCCTTCTGCTTCTCCAAAAGCTTGCGCTTCCGGCTGATGTCGCCGCCGTAGCATTTCGCGGTCACGTCTTTGCGCATGGCGCTGATGCTTTCGCGCGCGATGATTTTCCCGCCGATGGCGGCCTGGATGGCGACTTGGTACATCTGCGTGGGGATGACTTCCTTGAGCTTGGCGGCGAGCTGGCGGCCGCGGGCCTCGGCTTTGTCACGGTGCACGATGGAGGAGAAGGCATCGACGGGCTCGCCGTTGACGAGGATGTCCAGCTTCACGAGCTTCTCCGCGCGGTGGCCGGCGTGCTCGTAGTCCATGGAGCCGTAGCCGCGGGTCATGGACTTAATCTTGTCGTTGAAATCGACGACGATTTCATTGAGCGGGAGGACGCAGGAAAGCATGACGCGCTTGCTGTCGAGGGTCTCGGTGTGGTCGAGGAGGCCGCGCTTGTCCATGATGAGCTGCATGATGGCGGAGATGTATTCGTTGGGCACCATGATGAAGCATTTCACGATGGGCTCGCGGATTTCGGCGATGACGCTGGCGTCGGGCAGGAACTCGGGATTGTCCACGACGAGGGTTTCGCCGTTGGTTTTCATCACCTCGTAAATGACCGACGGGTAGGTGGCGATGATGTCCATGCCGTACTCGCGCCGGAGCCGCTCCTGGATGATCTCCATGTGGAGGAGGCCGAGAAAGCCGCAGCGAAAGCCGAAGCCGAGGGCGACGCTGGACTCGGCCTGGAAGACGAAGGAGGAGTCGTTGAGTTGGAGCTTGCCCATGGCGGCTTTGAGGTGCTCGAAGTCGGCGGTGTTGATGGGGTAGATGCCGCTGAAGACCATGGGCTGCACGACCTGGAATCCGGCCAGGGGCTCGGTCGCGGGGGCAAAGGTGCCAGTCAGGGTGTCGCCGATTTTGATCTCGGAGGTGGTCTTGATATTGGCGATGACGTAGCCGGTGTCGCCGGCGTGGAGCACGGGGATGGCCTGCATTTTCGGACGGAAGACGCCGACCTCTTTCACCTCGTAGGGCCGGTTGTTGCTCATCATTTTCACGCCGTCGCCGGCCTTGATGGAGCCGCTCATCATGCGGACGTAGGTGACCACGCCGCGGTAGGTGTCGAAGGTGGAGTCGAAGACCAGGCCGCGGATTTTTTCGTCGGGCCATTTCGTGGGCGCCGGGATGCGGGCGATGACGGCTTCGAGGATTTCCTCGATGCCAATGCCAGCCTTGGCGCTGGCGAGGATGGCTTCCTCGCCGGGGATGGAGAGGATTTCTTCGAGCTGCTTTTTGACGGTGGGGATGTCCGCGTTGGGCAAGTCGATCTTGTTGATCACGGGGACGATGGTGAGGCCCTGTTTGTTGGCGAGGTGGACGGTGGCCACGGTCTGCGCCTCCACGCCCTGGGCGGCATCCACGATGACGAGCGCACCTTCGCACGCGGCGAGCGAGCGGGAGACTTCGTAGGCGAAATCGACGTGGCCGGGGGTATCGAGGAGGTTGAGTTTGTAGGTGTGCCCGTCCTGCGCCTTATAGGTCATGGCGACCGGGTGCATCTTGATGGTGATGCCGCGCTCGCGCTCGAGATCCATGGCGTCGAGATGTTGGTCTTGGGCGTCGCGGTCGGCTACGGTGCCGGTCATTTGCAGGAGGCGGTCGGAGAGGGTGGTCTTCCCGTGGTCGATGTGCGCGATGATGCAGAAGTTGCGGGTACGGGAGAGGGGCATGGGAAAAGGGCGGCGAATATGCCAGCGCGCGCGCCCTGGTCAACAGGTCATCCCCCGCCCGCCCGCGGCACCCGTCAGCGCCCGCGGAAAAAGCAGCGCGCGTAGAGGTAGGCCACGCTTTCATCCACCACGGCGCGGAAGCCACCGCTGGTCTTCCACCACTCGGTCTGGTCGAAATCCCCTTCATGCACCGCGATCACGCCCACGCGGGTGCCGGGCCCGAAGGCCTTTTCATAAAGCAGCCGGCTGCGGCGCGCGTGCATCCCTTTGGTCACCACATTGACCCGGTCGGTGGGCAGCCGGCGCGCTTCGAGCCAGGCCTTGAGCGCGAGCGCCGAGGCGTAGGTGCGGTCGCGCTGCACGGCCTCCCAAGTGACCGCATGCAGCACCCCCAGGGTGCCGCCGTTTTTCTCATAAACGGCCACCGTGAGCGTGGCGTAGTCGCGGTACTCCTTGAGCGCCCCGCCCTTGTCGAGCGGCTCGCCGGTCACGCACCACACCACATAGCCGCCGCGCTGAAATTCCCCCGCGGCCTCGCTCAGCACCATGTCCGTAACCCAGCCCTCGACCACCAGCACCCCGCCGCGCACCGGGGCCTGGACGGCGAGAAAACGGTTTACGCCACACGCTGCGGCCAGCCCCACTGCGGCGACGGTGCAAAGCAGCGCCAGCCAGCCCCGCAGCGTGAGCCGTACGGCCATCCGGCGGCGCAGCAGGCCGTAGAAAAACGGGGGCGGCGGCTGGACGATGATGCTGAGCGGTTCCGTAGGCATTGGCGCGGGAGGCTCACGGGCGCGGAGAAAAATGGGAAGGCGAAAGGCGGGCGCGCCGCGGCCCGGCAGGCCCAAAGGTTTGCCCGCGTTCCTGATTGGCTGCTGTAACCACGCCACCCTCCGCCGTGCCCCACCCATGAAAACGCCCATCTGCCGCCACGGCTTCACCCTCCTCGAGTTGCTTACCGTCATGGTGGTCATCGCCGTCCTCGCTGCGATCGCGTTTCCCGTTTTCGTCACCATGCAGCGGCACGCGAACCAGACCGCGGGCCTGAGCAACATGCGGCAGGTCGCCGTCGCCATGCTCAGCTATGCTGGCGAGCACGACTATGAACTGCCGGGCCGCGAGAGCGGCAGCACCGGGCACGACCGCTGGCCGCGGCTCATCGCCCAATATGTGCGTGACCCCAAGATTTTCGCCGCTCCCGGCGACCCCGCGAATTTCCTCATCCGCCATGCCGATCCGCTGAGCAATACCAACAACAACACGAGCTACATCATGAACGGCTACAATGATCTCGGCATGCTCGGCCGGGCGGATCTGGATGTCCGCATCAATCGCATCGAAACCCCTGGCAATACCCTGCTGCTAGGCACGCCGAAATCAGGCAGCATCCATTTCTTCATGGATTTCCTCGAACCGCCGCATGGCAACAACAAGGACATCCTCAACCTCCAGGCCTACGAGAACGGCTCCAACTATGTCTTCGCCGACGGCTCCGCGCGCTTCATCAAGGAGGCCGACTATCGCGACACGCTCTGGCTCGTGGACAAGACCTACGTGATCCCCAGCTTGTAAGCGGCGGAGGGCCGCAGGATGGCTGCCTTACTAGGATTTGAACCTAGACAAAACGATTCAGAGTCGTTTGTGCTACCGTTACACCATAAGGCAATTTGGGAGGGCAGAAGCTATGGACGGGGCGCGGCTTGTAAATGAATTTCTCCGCGCTCGGATTGCCGCGGGGCGCTATTTGCCGAGGGGCTGGGCGATGTGGGCGTCGCCGGGCGGGGTGAAATCGAAGGCGCTTGGGGGGACGGGGGCAGGCCGCTGGTTTTTGTAGGTGGTGACGACGCGGTCGCCCTTGGGAAGGATGGTTTCGGTGCGGCGGATTTTGAAATCGCTGTCCACAAAGACGGCGAGTTCTTTGACCATGCGGCGCAGGCCGCCGCTGCGCGGGGTGAGGGCGAGGCGGTAGCCGCCGTCGGGCTCGCGGGCGGCGGTGTAGGTATAAAACTTTTCCACGTTCTGAAAGTTCAGCCCGGCGGTGAGGGCCGCGATGGAGTCGTCGAAAAACTGGCGCTGGCCGAGGGTGTAGAGTTCGGCCTCTTTGAAAGCGGGGTAGTAAATCCACAGCTTCGCGCCGTCGCTGACGGTGAGGCTGGGGCTGCTGCCTTTGACCTCGCGGCGGAATTTGTTCGGCACCTGAAAGGCGATGACGCCTTCGCTGACCAACGGCTTGGTGAGCAGGTGGGTGGTCTTTTCCTCCGTGAAATCGGCGGTGAGCGAGGGGAATTTCGCGCGGTGTTCCTGGAGGTTTTTCATCAGCGTCTGGGTCTCGACGGCCGGCAGGTCGGCGGCGCGGACGGTGGCAATGAGGGCGAGAAAGGTGAGGGCGAGGAGGCGCATGAATGGTGAATCGTGGGAGGTGGGATGAAAGGCCGTGGCGGCGTGGGAGTGCAAGCTCAGGGGCGCTCCGACCAAATCGGCACGTAATGAAACCACTGCGCGGGGTGCGCGCGGATGACAGCCTCGAAGGCGGTGGCGATGCGCTGGGTGTTCGCCGCGAGGTCGGCGCGCGGGTCGGCGGTGGCGGGCATGGGGATGATGGGCTCGGCCAGGGAGACGTAGCGGCCGCTGGGCTGGCGGAGGACGAAGGCGGGCAGCACGCACGCGCCGGTGTGCTGGGCGAGGAGCGCGGGGGCGGTGGAGAATTCGGTGTCGCGGCCGAAGAGGCGGACGGGTGCGCCGGTGCCGGCGTAGGGGCGATCGACGAGCATGGCGACGAGTTCGTTGCGCCGCAGGGTCTGGATCATTTCGACAAAGGCGAACGGATGGCCGGGGCCGACGGCGATGGTCTTGATGCCGAGGCGGCGGCGGCCGGCTTCGCGCCAGCGGGTGAGGCCGGTGCTCGGCTCTTCGAGGGTAATGACGGTGAGCGGCAGGCCGCGCCGCGCGAGGACGAGTCCGCCGAGTTCCCAATGCCCGAGGTGGCCGGTGACGATGATGGTGCCGCGGCCCGCGGCGCGCGCGGCGGCGAGGTTTTCAAAGCCGCTCCAACTCTCGATGAGCGCGTCGCACTGGCAGGCGGCATCGGCTCCGGCGCAGCGGAAATAGTCCGCGAGCAGGCGGCTGAAATTGGCGACGTTTTCCGCGCACAGCGCGTCGAGCGCCGCGCCGTGCAGGCCGGTGACGGGCTGGAGATTGGCGCGCAGCGCGGCTTGGGCGGCGCTGTTTTTGCCGGAGACGAGCTGGCCGACGAGGGCCGCCAGGGCTTGCGCCGCGGGCCGCGGGAGGAGATGCGCGACGGCGAAGGCCGCCTTGAAACCGCGCAGGGTGTAGAGCGCGCTTTTCACTTCCCACCCCGCCACGCGTAAGCCGGCAGGACGAAGCACAGCGTCGAGAACAAGCACCACGCGACGCCGAGCGCGCAGACGATGCCGAGGCCTTGCAGCGCGGGATTTTGCGCCAGCGCGAGCGAGGCGAAACCGGCGGTGGTGGTGAGGCCGCTGAGCAGCACGGGTTTCACGACGCGGCCGACCGACTGCTGGCGGCCCGCTTCGGAGCGCATCGCGCCGATGACGTAGATGCCGTAGTCCACGCCGATGCCGAGGACGAGCGGGAAGGCGAGCACGTTGAAAAGATTGAGCGCGACGCCGAGCAATTTGAGCGAGGCGAGCATCGCGCCGAAGGACAGCGCGAGGCCGGCCATGAGCACGGCGATGGGCCAGGCGCGGCGGTAGAGCAGGCCGAGGAGGACGATGTTGAACGCGATCATGATGGCGCTGAGTTCGACCATTTTTCCTTTCGCCCAGCGGACGAGATCCTGGAGCGTGTAGTTCCAGCCGGAGAGGTGGTAGGGCACG
>JANPHJ010000085.1:0-33640 GCA_031424395.1 Chthoniobacter sp. | reverse complement strand
TCGATCTCGCCGCGCGTGTCGGCTTTGATGATGCCGAGGAGCTTGATTGAGTAGCCGAGTTTTTTGGCAAAGCAGATGTCGTGGGCGGTGATGTGCTCGATGCCTTCGACGTGGATTTTGTCCGCCGGCACCCAGAAGCCGTAGGCGAGCGAGGCGAGGATGATGGCTTTGTGCGCGGCGTCGCCGCCATTCACGTCGAGCGCGGGATCGGCCTCGGCGTAGCCCGCGGCCTGGGCTTCGGCGAGCGCTTCGGCAAAGCCGAGCCCGCTCTCGCTCATGCGCGTGAGGATGTAGTTGCTGGTGCCGTTGATGATCCCGTGGATGGACTGAATGTGGTTGCCGATGAAGGCCTCGCGGATCGACTTGATGATCGGAATCCCGCCCGCGACGGCGGCCTCGAAAAAGACCGGCACCTTGTGCTTCGTCGCCGCCTCGAAAATCTCCCGCCCGTGCTCCGCGAGCAGCGCCTTGTTGCCGGTGACGACGATTTTTCCCCGCTCAATCGCGCCCAGCATCAGCCGCAGGCTTTCTTCCTTCTGCCCCATCAGCTCTACCACGATATGGATCGCCGGATCGTCCAGCAAATCCTCCCAGCGCGTCGTCAGCAAGTCGTCGGGAACGCTGATGCCCCGGGCCTTCGCGGGATCACGGACGGCGATCTTTTTCACCTCCAACTCATAGCCCAGCCGCTCCCGGAGCAGGGCACGGTTTTGCGTCAGGTGTTTGAAGACACCTGCGCCGACATTGCCCATTCCAGCGAGTCCGATGCCGAAGGTTTGCATGCGAAAGGGCGCGGACTATCGCGCTCGTGTTTTGGGGTGTAAAGGCGGGAGTTGGGATGCGTGCGCGGCCCGCGCCTCCTTCGCCCGCACCACGCGCAGACCGCGAGAACTGGGGAGGCTATTTTGCGCAAGATCAATGCGACGGTCGCGGCGAATGTTTAGAGTTCCAGCGGCACGCCGGGCGTGGGCGTGAGGATGTCGCTTTGCGGGAGGTCGGCGGCGAGGGTGGCGCGGAACCACTCGACGGCGGGGGCGTCGCCGTGGACGAGGATGACTTTTTTCGGACGCACTTTGTTGACGTAGGCGCGGATGCTTTCGCGGGTGGCGTGGGCGCTGAAGTTGAAGGTTTCGAGGGCGCACTTCAGCGGCTGCGGGGGGAATTCGGGGCTGAGCTGGACGATGTCGCCGGGAGCGGCGGCGCGGATGCGGCCGGCGGGGGAGAGGGGATCGGCGTAGCCGACGAAAAAGAGGGCGTGGTCGGGGTTGCTGAGGAACTGGCGGGCGAAAGAGTTGGAGAGCGTTTTCTCGGTCATCATGCCGCTGGAGATGGCGTAGATGCGACCGCCTTTGACCGGCGTGGCGTCGGCGGCTTTGCCGGCCATGGTCTCGGGATCGACGGCGTGGAGGAGCTGGAGATTGGGTTTTTGGCGCGGGGTTTGGCCGGCGAGTTTGTCGTAGATTTCCGTGAGCTTGGTGCCGAGGCCGCCAATGTAGATGGGGCAGTGGCCGAGCAGTCCGCGCTGGCGGAAACTGTGAAACATGGCGAGCACTTCCTGCGTTTTGCCGAGGGCGAAAAGCGGGATGAGGATGCCGGCCTGGCGGTCGAATTGCGCGCGGATGGCGTCGGCGAAACGCAGCTCTTCGCCGGCGCGGGTGAAGGTGTCGGGCGTGGGGCGGTCGCCGCGGGTGGTCTCGATGATGAGCACGTCCAACTCGTGCTCGGGGAAGCGCGCGCCCTGCATGATGGTCTGGTCGTCGAACTGAATGTCGCCGGTGTAGAAGATGGTGCGGCCTTCCGCGCGGATGAGCGTGCCGACGGAGCCGAGGATGTGGCCGGCGTCGAAGAACTCGATGGACACGTCCGCGCTTTCATCCGGGCGCAGCCGCTCGCCGGTCACGTCGAAGCGGGTGTGCAGCGGCACGGGGTGCCACTGGCGCACGGCTTTTTCCACGTCGCGGTGGGTGAAAAGCGGGTAGCTGGTCACGCCGGCGTCGCGCTTTTTGGTCATCACGTTGACCGAATTGTGGAGCATCACGTCGCTGAGCTGGCGCGTGGCTTCGGTCATGAAAACGGGCACGCCGGGGTGGCGGCGCATGAGCACGGGGATGGAGCCGAGGTGGTCCTGGTGGGCGTGGGAGAGGAGAATGGCGTCCACGGAGCCCTCCTCGATGAGGCGGTGGTTGGGGAGCGCGAGGTCGCCGTCGAAACGGGGGTGCAGGCCGGAGTCGAGGACGAGGCGTTTGCCGGCGAGGTCGAGGCAGTAGCAGTTGGCGCCGATATCGACCTGGCGGGTGAGATTGGTAAAGGTGAAGCCGGCCATGCGCAGGGCGGGGAAAATGGGGACGGGGGGGGGGGATGGCAACCGATTTCGTAGCGGCATTGAGCGGGGCGGCGCGGAATTCTTTTACCGCAGAGGCGCGGCGGACGCGGAGGAAGAACGAGGGAAAATCCTTTCCTCCTCCCTCTGCGACTCTGCGCCGCTGCGGTTAAAAAATGACCGGACGCTTTGGCCGCCCCGCAGCGTCTGGCGTGACCACGCGGAGGAGCACAAAGACGAGCACTGCGCCGAGCGGGATGGTGGCGGGGAGGCAGACGAGCCAGCGGCTGAAGACGGCCATCGCTGCCATCGCATAGACCACCAGCGCGACGGAGCCGATGAGTGGCGCACACCATTTTTTCAGCCGCGGCACGCGGTAGCTGAGGAGCATGAAAACGGCGATGACCACGCCTTCCGCCCACAGCGGCGCGCGGCGGATGAAGGACTGGTTTTGGATGGTGGCAATGGCGGCGGCGAAAAGCTCGCCGGGCGAACCTTTGCGCCCGGCGGCCAGCGGCACGGTGCGCGCGGGGGTATCGGTGCGCGCGAGGAGGACGATGCCGCCCTTCAGCCGGTCGAGCGGCACGAGCGGCTGGCTGCCATTTTCCGCCTGCTGGCTGGCGAGGATGAGCTCGCCGTAGCTGAATTGCCCGCGCGGCGCGCCAAAGTCCACGCGCAGGCGGCCAGCGGTGTCGATGGGGATGCGCAGGGTTTTTCCCAGCAGAATGTGCGAGCCGAGCTCGACCGTCACGTCGTCGGGCGTGAGCTGCAGCCACAGCATGACGGCCTGGAGGACGAAAGCGGGCACGACCTGGCCGCGGTAGCGCAGGACGAGGGGCACGGCGTTGTGGCGTTCATAGACCACGGGCAGATTGATGAAGCCGACGGTCGAGGAGAGGCGGAAATTTTCCGTGGGCTGCCGCTCGATGAGCGAGAACTCAGGGATGCCGCCCGCGGCACCTTTCACGTTGCGCAGGGAGGGCACTTCCTGGAGCGGCGGGATGACGGTCGGGTCCTCGGGAAAACCCAGCTCGGAACCGAGCAGGACTTTGGGCGCGCTGAGGATTTTGTCGCGCAGCACTTTTTCGTAGCCGGGGAGCCGGCGCTGCTCCTCGTCGGGCAGGCCGAAGCGGCTCCAGTCGAGCACTTCGTCGCAGGCGAAAACCTCGGGCTTGAGCGGCAGCGTGGCTTGGAAAAAGACCGCGAAATCCATCGGCGTCCACGGCCACGGCTTGAAGGCCAGGGTGCTGTCGTCGATGGCCACGAGCGTGACCGGCGCGGGCGCGGCGCCGCGGCGGCTGTGCATGGCGAGGAAGTCGGCAAAGGCATTGTCCCACGCGGCGAGCGGCTCCTGGCGCGAGCCGTGCATGAGGGCCAGGCCGGCGAGGAGCACGAGGAACATGAACTGCGCTCCGGTGCGAAACATGGCGCGCAATGAGCGGGATTTCGGGCGCGACTCCAAGCACAAAAACGCGCGTCATTTTTCCAAGATAAAATGCCCGCACCCGCGCCGCACGGCGGTAGCAAAAAGCCGCCAGAGAGCTACGACAACGCAAGTCGGACGACCGTTGCTGCCTTCCGGCCCTGGCGGGGTTGGTCTGCCTGCGATCCGTAGTCCCTGACGGGACGGCGACTATGCGGGGCGACCCGCGGAGGGACAAATGATTTTTCGAGAAATTAGCGGGAAAGCTCTTGCATAGATGAAATTTCACGGCTTAAACGTGCGCCGTCGATTTCGCAGTGCTACCGTTGCACCGCGAATTTCCCCCGACCACCTAGACCCTACATTTACCACAATTCCCTATGGCAAAAATCTTCCTCGGCATCGCCCTCGCTGTCATGCTCGCCACCGCCGCCCTTGGCTTTCTCGCGAAAGGCAATGCCGACAAGCTCCAGACCACGCTGAAGGACACGAAGCAGACGCTGACCACCACCCAGAGCACGTTGAGCCTGGCTAACAGCAACCTGAAGAAATCGCAGGAAGAACTGGCCACCGCGGTCGCCAAAGCGGATGAGGCGACCAAGGAAGTCGCGACGCAGAAGGGGCAGATGGATGAGCTGACAAAGAAGATTGAGGCGGCGACCAAGGATATGGAAGCAAAGACGGCGGAAGTCGATGATCTCAAAAAGAAACTCGCCTCAATGACTCCAACGGTTCCAGGCGCGAACACGGAGAAGGATCCCGCTCTTGAAGCGATGAAGGCAGAAGTCGCGAAGGCACAAGCCGAAGTGGCCGAGTCGAAGGCGCTCATTGAATCTCTTGGGCAGCAGAAACGGAGCGTCGAGGAGAAGATGGTGTCTTTGGAAAAATATAAAAAAGACCGGGACGGCAACATTCAGCGGCAGGGGCTTTCGGGTCGAATTCTCGCGGTCAATGGGGGCTGGAATTTCGTGGTGCTCAGCGTCGGCGACAAGCAGGGCGCGATGATGAGTGCGACGCTGCTCGTGCTGCGCGGCGGCGAACCGATCGCCAAGGCGCGCATTTCGTCCGTCGAAGCCTCCACCTCGATTGCGGACATCCTGCCGGGCAGCGTGCGCAAAGGCATGACGGTGCAGCCCGGTGACACCGTGATTTTCGAGGGCACTCGTGGACCCGCTGCAGCTCCTGCTCCTGGCCCGCAGTCGGCCCTCCCGGTGCGCTGAGCCTCCCGTGGCTGTTGCGGAAAAGATGCTTCGCCTGCTCACACTGCTCTCGCTGGCCGTCCTGCTCGGGCTACTGCCATCGTGCGCGGGGGATCAGCCGAAGGATCCTAATCACGTCAGCACCATCCCCTGGAACCGGCCCGAGAAATGGGAGGGCCAGGGCCCGCTCGGCGGCTTCTCGCCGAACAGCCAGTAGGCCGTTTTTCCGCGGACGCGCGGCGCACGTTCGTCCGCTAACCTGGTGCCTGTGAAGCCGCGCATTCTCGTCATCCGCGGCGGGGCCATTGGTGATTTCATCCTCACGCTGCCAGCCATCCGCCTGCTGCGCGAAAACTTCCCCGCCGCGCATCTCGAAATCCTCGGCTACCCCCACATCATCGCCCTCGCCGATGGCCGTGCCTACGCCGACGGCACGCGCTCCATCGAGTATGGCGCGATGGCTGGCTTCTTCGTCCCACGCTCCGTGCTCGCGCCGGACCTCGTGGCCTACTTCGCGAGCTTCCAGCAAGTCGTCAGCTACCTCTTCGATCCCGACGGTTTCTTCGAGGCCAACCTGCGCCGCGCGGGCGTGAAAAACTTCCTCCCCGCCTACGCGAAACTCGACGACTCCGAACACGCCGCCCGTCAGCTCGCCCGTCCGCTGCAAAGCCTCGCGCTCTACCTCGACGACCACGCCGCCACCGTGCATCCGAGCGCCGGGGATCACGCCTTCGCCGACAAGTTCCTTGGCGAAAGTGCAGCGCCGCTCATCGCCCTCCACCCCGGCAGCGGCAGCCCGCGGAAAAACTGGCCGCTGGAAAACTGGCGCGCGCTTGGCGACTGGCTGCTTACCCGCCCGTCGCCGCCGCGCCTGTTGCTCATCGGCGGCGAAGCCGACTACGCCCAGCTCGAGGCCCTCACCGCCGCGTGGCGCGCCGCGGCCGTGCTGCTGGCGCGCGATCTGCCGCTGCCCCACTTGGCAGCGCTGCTCGCGCGCTGCCGGCTTTTCCTCGGCCACGACACCGGCATCTCCCATCTCGCCGCCGCCGCCGGCGCGCCGAGTCTGCTGCTTTTCGGGCCGACCGATCCCGCGGTTTGGGCGCCCGCGAACCCACACGCGGCCATTTTGACCGCGCCGGGCGGCGACCTCACCGCCCTGAATTTGGCGGCGGTTCAAGCCGCCGTCGCCCGCTTGCTTAGCGGCGGGGACGGGCCGGTTTGACGGTGAATGCGCGCCACGCTTCCGCGCATTTCAGCAAAACCGCGGGGTTCATTCGTTGGGATCCACGGTCACGGTGTACGGAGAGAACGTGAAACTGGAATTGGGCGGATTGTCCTGCATCGACTGCGCGCCAAACTCTGGGTCGAAGTCCTTGCGAGCCACCAGCGCGACATGGCCGTCGCAAAACAGAAAATGCGCCGCGTTGTCTGGATCCGTGGTGAGGTCGCCGGAGCCATAGTAGGCTTTGATGTAACTCGGGTGGCAGTCGGCGACATCGTCGTTCTTATCAGCCATAAAGATAGTCGCGGAGGGGTGCTCCACCCGGCTCATGCTCAACGTTCGTTCACTCGGAGTGCTCAGAAAGGCGTTCATCGCATAGCAGAAAAGATAGGGATTGTACTCGGCATTCACCGAGGTCGGAACCGCGGGATTGATCCAGACCGATTTTTCGCCCGCCCTGGGAAACTGCCCGGTCTTCATGGTGGAAAAGGGCTGCGCTCCCAGGTAAGCCGGCAGGCGGTTGTACCAGGCTTCGCTGTCGCTGCGGGTCACCGGCTGCCCGGGCCACGGCATGAAGTTGTTGTTATCGCTCAGCGATGAGGCGAGCGCCGCGCCCCATTGGCGCAGGTTGTGCATGGAAGTGGTTTGCTGGCCCTTGCGTCGCACCATGCCGGTCACCGGAAAAATCAATGCGGCCAGGATGGCGATGACGGCAATGACCACCAGCAGTTCTACCAAGGTAAAGCCGCTAAGTCCGGGACGGGCGTTCCGCCGGCGCGACTGCGAAAATATAAGATATTGTGGCATGGGGGAAATGAGTTGGGCGGCAGTCACGCCGGCGGCAAAGACTGTGGCGCGGAGCCTAGCAAAGGTTCCGCGGCTGGCAAGAATCGGGAGCGTCACGCACCCGTCTTTTACCATTGCTTTACAATTCTCCGGTTCCATTCAGAAAGTTCGCCGACAAAGTGTTGGCTTAGGCACCAAGACTAACGCCCGCATCCATGAAACCTTTCGACCCTCCTCATTTGAACTTGGGTTACTTTCTAATTGTGCGGAAACTCATTGTTTAGCTGGCTGCCGCCCGCCCCCGCACTCCCTCCAGAACTCGGTGACACCCGCTCATACAGAACGCCTTCGATCACTCCCAAGCCCGCCCATTGCCGGGTGCCGCCCGGTGGAGATGCCGGCGTTGTTTGCCCAAGCCGGCCGCGGTCGCGCCAGCCGTGGCCGGGTTCGCTTGGACGGGAAGCTTTTCCGGCAAGGCGGAGACCGCCTGCGCGTCTGCGGGGTCACGTATGGCACGTTTGCGCCAAATGGGGCCGGCGGGCCGTGGCCGGAGCCCGCGGTCGTAGCCCGGGATTTCGAGCTGATGCGGGCCGCAGCAGTTAACGCCGTTCGCATCTACCATCCACCTTCCGCGTGGCTGCTCGATCTGGCCGAAGAACACGGCCAACTGCTGCTCGTCGAGACGCCCTGCCCCAAGCACTTGGATTTTCTCGAAAGCGCCACCACGGCGCGGGATGTGCGCCAGCGGCTCGCGCAGTCGGTGAAGGCCACACGCGGGCGCGACTGCCTGCTGGGTTGCTGCATCGGCAACGAGCTTTCCGCCGATCTGGTGCGCTGGTACGGCGCGCGCCGCATCGAAAATTTTCTCGCCGAATTGGCCGATGTCGTGCGGCAGAACGACCCGGAGGCGCTGGTGACTTACGCCAACTATCCGCCCACCGAATACCTCGAACTGCCGTTCCTCGATTTCACGACCTTCAACGTCTATCTGCACCATCGCCCGACGTTCCGAAAGTACCTGCTGCGTCTCGCCAATCTCGCGCCCGACCGTCCGCTCGTGCTGGGCGAAATCGGCATGGACACCCTGCGGCATGGCGAAGAAGAACAGGCCGCATTTCTGAGCGGCCACGCCGCGGAAGCCGCCCTCGCCGGGTTGGCCGGCACGTTTGTTTTTTCGTGGACGGACGACTGGTTCACGCGGGGTTATCAAATTGACGACTGGGCCTTTGGCCTCACCCGCCGCGACCGCACGCCCAAGGCATCTTACCGCGCAGTGGCGGAAGTTTTCGGCCAGCCGCCGGCGAAGCAGTTAAAGCGCACGCCCCGCGTGTCCGTGGTCGTTTGCTCCTACAACGGCGGGCGCACGCTCGAACAATGTCTCCGTTCGCTCGCCGAGTTGGCTTACCCCGATTTCGAAGTCATCCTCGTGGACGACGGCTCGACGGACGACACGCCCGCCATTGCCGCGCGCTTCGCCGACGTGCGGATGATCCGCCAGGAAAACCAAGGCCTGAGCGTCGCGCGCAACACTGGCCTCGGTGCGGCGACGGGCGAAATCGTCGCTTACACCGATTCGGACTGTTTCGCCGATCCGGACTGGCTGACCCTGCTCGTGCATCAGCTCGAAACCAGCGGCGCGACAGCGGTCGGCGGGCCGAACCTGACGCCCGAAGACGGCTGGCTCGCCGGCTGCGTCGCGTGTGCGCCCGGCCAGCCGATTCATGTGCTCGAGAGCGACGAGGAGGCCGAGCACATCCCTGGCTGCAACATGGCTTTTCGGCGCGATGCGCTGCTCGCGATTGGCTCATTCGATCCGCTTTTTCGCAAAGCCGGCGACGATGTGGATGCCTGCTGGCGGCTGCGCGAGGCGGGTTACCGCATCACCTTTGCTCCCGGCGCTTTTGTCTGGCACCACCGCCGGCAAGGGCCGCGCGCCTACCTGCGGCAGCAGTCCGGCTACGGCGAGGCGGAGGCGCTGCTGGCGACGCGGCACCCCGAGCGCTTCAATATTTTGGGCGGCGCCATCTGGCGTGGCGTGATGTACGGCGCGGGCCTCACGGGCTTGCGGGTCGGGGCCGCGCGGGTGCATGGCGGCGTCTTCGGACAGGGACTTTTCCAGGCGCTGTACCGTCCGGCTCCGGCGCACTGGGCAATGTTGCCCTCGACCCTCGAATGGCAAATGCTCGCCGTTTTTTTTGCCGCCGGCAGCCTTGCCGGGTGGCGCACGCTCCACGAAACCGTGGCGATGCTCGCGCTCACCTTCATCGTCACCGTTTTGCAGGCGGCGCAGGCGCGTCCCGCGAAAAGGCACGACGGATTTGCCGCGCGTTGTGTCATCGGTCTGCTGTGCTGGCTGCAGCCGCTGGTCCGCTCCAGCCAGCGCTATCGCACGCGCTTCGGTACGCCGGACGCCGAGCCGCCGGCCAATGGAAAAACGCTGCCCTGGGATGGCCCCGTCGCGCGCTTCATCACCATGGAGGGAATCAATCGCGCCGTCCTGCTCCAGCGCGTGGCCGACGAGCTGCGCCGGCGCGGCCACCATCCGCGCCTCGACACCGGCTGGTCGCCCTGGGACATCGAAGTGGCCTGCCGCTACGGCGTGCAACTCCAAGTGCGGACGGTGCAGGAGTTTTATGGGGGAAACTCGGCGCAGATCGCGATCGAGCTGCAACTCCGGCGCGGCCCTTCGCTCACCGCAGTGCTGGGGCTCGGAGGCGTCGCGCTGTTGATCGGCATCGGGGCGTGTATCCGCGGGAATGCTATGGTCGCCGCTTCCTTCATATTACTCGCCGGTCTGTTACTTCCCGTGTGTTACTCGCTATGGCTGCGCGGACGCGCCTCAGCCCTGCGGGCCGTGGCGATCATTCACGAAAGCGCGAAAGCGCTGGGCATGACTCCTTTTCATCCGGCCTCGCCGTGAGCCGCCTGCGGCCCGGTAAAACAACACGCTTCATAAAGGCAAAAAACTTCCGATTCGCCCTCGCCAAAATGACTCGATCCGCTGCTCTCTCCCGTAGTGCCCGCACGGGCTGCAAGCTCGCTCTCCTCATCGCCGGGTGCGCCACCGACCCGGTGCACGGTGCGACCTACACGGTTCAGGACTTGGGCACGCTCGGCGGCACCTACAGCTACGCCACTGGCATCAACGCCTCTGGCCAGACTGTCGGTTCCGCCGGCACGACCAGTGACTTTACGGAACGCGCCTTCCGCACGACCGGCACCGGCCCGATCACCGGCCCCAGCCTCGGCACGCTCGGCGGCTCCTATAGCACCGCCTACGGTATCAACGCCTCGGGCCAGGCCGTCGGTTCCGCGGCCATCAGTTTCGACATGGCGGAACATGCCTTCCGCACGGCCGCGAACGGGCCCATCAATGCCCCCGGCACCGACCTTTTCACGCTCGGCGGCACCTACAGCCGCGCCTACGGGATCAATGCCTCGGGTCAGACCGTCGGCGAATCGACCTCCTTCGGGGACGCAGTCACCCATGCCTTCCGCACAGCCGCCAACGGCCCCATCAACGCCCCGGGCACCGACCTTTTCACGCTTGGCGGCAGCTATAGCGCCGCCAAAGGCATTAACGTCTCGGGCCAGACCGTTGGCGAATCGACCCTCGCCGGCGACTTGTTTACCCACGCGTTCCGCACGACCGCCACTGGCTCGATTGCCGGCACCGACCTCGGCACGCTGGGCGGCAACTACAGCGCCGCCAAAGGCATTAACGCCTCGGGCCAGACCGTCGGCGAATCGACCCTCGCCGGTGAGTTGTTTACCCACGCGTTCCGCACCACCGCCACCGGCTCGATTGCCGGCACCGACCTGGGCACACTCGGCGGCACCTACAGCACCGCCAGAGGCATCAACACGTCCGGTCAGACCATTGGCGAATCGAGCCTCGCCGGCGACCTCATTAACCACGCTTTTTTCGTTGATGTAACCGGCCCGATGGCGGATTTGAACGCCCTGATTTATGCCGGCAGTGGTTGGGAACTCACCTCCGCCTTCGGCATCAACGACGTTGGCCAGATCGTGGGCAACGGCCTGATTGGCGGCCAGGCCCACGCCTTTCGTCTCAGCAAGGTCACCGTTGCCACCTGGGTTGGCGGGGGAATGGGCAGTTCCTTGTCGGGGCCCGCAAACTGGAACCCCAATGGGGCGCCACTGAACAACGGCACGGCGGCGCTGGTCTTCGGGGGAAACACACGGCTGAACCCGACTGCGGACAACACGGCGTGGAATGTGGCGTCCATTGCCTTCGACAACACCGCCGGGGCCTTCACGATCGGCGGCCCGCAGGTTGTAACCGTGGGCTCGGGCGGCATCGTGAACAATGATGGCGACCTACAGACGATCACCGCCCCGCTGACCCTCAGTGAGACCCAGACTTTCGACGCCGCCGCGGGTGCGCTGAGCGTCGGTAGCGTGGCGCTAGGCGGTCGCGCGCTGACGCTGACCGGCGCGGCCAATCTCACCGTGGGCAGCGTGAGCGGCGCGGGGAGCGTGACCAAAACCGGCGCGGGCGCGCTGACCCTTACCGGCGCACAGGCCTTCGATACGCTGACAGCCAGCACCGGCGTGACTAATGTAAACGGCTCCTTCACTAGCGGCACGGTTACGGTGAACGCCAACGCGGCGGTCAACTTCAACGCGAGCCAGACCCTCGCCGCGCTGAACATCGGTGACGGCGTGGAAGTAACCTTTGGCGACGGCCTGCCCTTTGCGCCGGAGCCGGGCAAGAGCGGCGCGGCCCTGGTGCCCGAGCCCGGCTCCATCGGCCTGCTACTGATCGGTGCGCTCGGCCTGCTCGCCCGCCGCCGTTTCAGCCTGAAGGAAACCAAGTGACGAAAATCCGCCGCCTTCTGCCTTACATCTGGCCGCATCGGGGCGGCCTTGCCGTGGTGCTGGTAACGATGATTTTCGAAGTCGGCCTCGAAGTGCTCCGACCCTGGCCGATGAAGGTGCTCGTGGATAACGTGCTCGGGAAACAACCCCTGCCCGAAGCTGCTGCCGCCTGGATCGCGCGGCTCCCTGGCGGCGGTGGGCCGCATAGCATGGTCGTCTGGATCGCGAGCGCGACGGTGCTGTTATTTCTCGGCCACTCCGTGCTCTCGATGGTCAGCACGACCGCGTTTGTCAGCGTGGGTCAGCGCATGGTCTATGACCTGGGCGCGGACCTATACGCGCACTTGAAAAAAATGTCGCTGCGCTTTCATGGTCGGCAGCAGGTCGCCGACTTGGTCGCCCGCGTGACTGTGGACACTTACTGCGTGCAAACCCTGGTCAGCAGCACGCTGTTTCCCGTCGTGCATTCCGGTCTCACGCTCGTGTGTGTGTTTGGGATCATGTGGCGTCTCGATCCCGGCATGGCTGCGCTTTCGCTGGCGGTGGTGCCGCTCATGGCGCTGCTCATCGGCGGCTTTAGCAAAGTCATGGAGGAATCCGCGCGCCGCCGCAGCGACTTGGAGACGCAGCTCATGGTGCTTGTCGAGCAGACCCTTACTTCGATCCCAGCCGTGCAGGCCTTCACCCGTGAGAAGCTCGAACACGAGCGCTGGCGCAAGGCCGCCGAGGATTCGGTCCACGCCCACCGCGCCTCGGCGATGATGGACATGAAGTTCAAGCTCGTCATCGGTTTGCTCACGGCGCTCAGCACCGCGGGCATCGTGTGGCTCGGCGCCACGCGTGTCCTCGACGGCCGCGTGACGGTGGGCACCATCCTCGTGTTCCTCGCCTACCTGGCCTCGCTCTACGAACCCATTAACACGGTCGTCTATACCGCCTCGACCATGCAGATGCTCGGCGCGAACGCCGGGCGCGTGCTGGAAATGCTCGACGCCCCGTTGGATGTGGTGGAGGCACCAAACGCCCGCGACATCAAGGTCAATGGGCATGTCCGTTACGAAGACGTGAGCTTTGCCTACGAGCCGGGGCAGCCGGTTTTGCAAAAGGTAAGTTTGGACGCGCACCCAGGTGAAGTTATCGCCGTCGTCGGCCCGACCGGCGCGGGTAAGACAACGTTACTTAGTCTGCTTGTGCGGTTCTTCGATCCCGACACGGGCCGCATCACCGTGGACGGACACGACCTGCGCGAGGTGAAAATCGAAAGCCTCCGCAGGCAGATTGCGCTCGTCCTCCAGGAACCGTTCCTCTTTCCCCTCAGCATTGCGGAAAACATTTCCTTTGGCCGTCCGCAGGCGAGCCGTGAGGAAGTCATCGCGGCAGCCGTCGCCGCGAACGCCGACGAGTTTATCCGCCGACTCCCGCGTGGCTACGACACGGTGATCGGCGAGCGCGGCGCAACCCTTTCCGGCGGCGAACGTCAGCGTCTCAGCATCGCGCGGGCGTTCCTCAAGGACGCGCGCATCTTGATTCTCGACGAACCGACTTCGGCGCTCGACTCGGTGACGGAGAGCCTGCTCCTCGAAGCACTCGAACGCCTCACCGCGGGCCGCACGACCTTCATCATCGCGCATCGCCTTTCCACGATTCGAAAGGCGGATCGGATTCTCGTGCTGGAGCGCGGCCAGATTGTCGAGGACGGCACGCACGCAGAGTTGATCGCAGCGGAGGGCCTCTACTCACGGCTGCACGGGCAAAACCAACTGGCCAATCAAGCGCCGGCGGAGAAAGACCTCGCGCCCGAGGTGGCATTGCAGACCTATGACTAACGCACTGAGTCATCCGTGGGCCAAGGCGCTGATCCCGTTCGCCCGCGCCTTCATTCGCTTCGCGCCGCCATCATCGGCTAGGGAGAATCTTTGGCAGCAGATCGTCGAGCCGTATCTTGCGTGGCGCGGGCACCAGTTCGTGGCCAGGACCGTCGCGGGTCGCATCTCGGGCAACACCAATGACATCATCCAGCAGTACCTCTATTACTTCGGCACATGGGAGCCGCAGGTCACAGCCTTCGTGCTGCGCCGATTGCAGCCCGGCGATGGCTTCGTGGATGTCGGCGCAAACATCGGATTTTTCTCCCTGCTCGCCTCCCGCAAGGTCGGCCCGCGCGGCTCGGTAGTAAGCATCGAAGCATCGCCGGAGATTTATGCGCTGCTCCAGGCAAACATCTCCCGCAACCGCGCCCGCGTGCGCCCGCTTAACTTCGCCGCCTCAGATGCACGCGGCCAGTTAGAGCTTTACGCCGGTGACGAATGTAACTGCGGCACGACCACCATCGCCGCCGCTCCCGGCACCATCGCCAAAGCGGTCGTCGAAGCTGCGCCTCTGGATGAGTTGCTAACTCCCGCGGAAACGGCGCAGGCACGCCTGGTCAAGATCGATGTCGAGGGCGCGGAAGCCGCCGTGATCGCCGGTGCGGAGTTGCTTTTGCAACGGCAGGACTGCGAGTTCCTCGTCGAGCTTCATCCCGAAATGCTCGGCCGGCTGGGCCGCGGCGTCGAGGACGTGCTCCAGCCCTTTCGCGCCGCAGGCTACCATGCCTACGTTCTGGAAAATGACTACGAGGCGACGGCCTACCTGCAACCCAGCCCGCCGCGCCGTTTGCAAAAGCTAAGAGCGCCGATTGAGGAGGACACGAACATCGTCTTCTCCCGCACCGACGTGGAGGAACTGTGAGCGCCGCCTGCCATGAGTGAATATATTCCCCAACCCGGACGCTGGTCGAATGGCGACGTGCCGCCCAACGTGCTGCTCGGGGAGGACACCCTAATTACCGGCCCGAAGGCATTCAGCCGCTTTCGCAGCCAGCGGACGCCCGCGGTTGTTATTGGCAGCCGTTGTACGCTCGACGGTGTTCACTTTGCCGTGAACCCCGGCGGCCAAGTAACCATCGGCGACGAGTGCGCGTTCTACGGCAGCGTGTTACTTTGCGAACTGGAAATCCGCATCGGCCATCACGTTTACATCGGCTGGAACGTCGTCGTCAGCGATTCGGATTTTCATCCCACCGAAGTCGCCGAGCGTCACGCGGACGTGATGGCCTGTTCGCCGCTGCACGAAGGCCTCCCGCGCCGCCCCTACACGAACCGGCCGGTGACGATCGGCAATGACGTTTACATCGGACACAACGCCACCGTGATCAAAGGCGTCACCATCGGCGACGGGGCGTTTATCGAGCCGGGATCGATGGTGAGCCACGATGTGCCGCCTCGCGCCCGTATGATGGGCAACCCTGCACGCGTGGTCGAGATCATTCCCGATCCTACCCAGCCATGATTAAAACGGTCGAACGCCAATTCCCCGGCGATTGGGAACCTGCGCCCATGCCGGAGAACATCGTTATCGACGAGACGGCCTACGTCCACACGGTCTATGCCTTCGACCTTTGTCGCAGCGAAAAGCCCGCGGCGATAACCTTTGCCCGCGGCAGCCAGGTGAACGACGGCACCATGTTCGACCTCGGCCCGAAGGCCAGCGTCCACATTGGCGAGTGCGCTTTGCTTACCTCCGTTTGGTTTCTGTGCGACGAGGAGATTTCCATCGGTGCCTATACCATGATTTCCTGGTCGGTCGTCATCATGGACACCTATCGCATGCCCTTGGCACCCGAAGGACGCCGCGCCGAGTTGCAAGGTCTGGCGCGGCGCACTTACCGCAAAGTGGCCGCCGATGTGCCCGCCCGGCCCGTGCGGATCGGCAGCGATGTTTGGATTGGTTTCGACTGTTGCATCCTGCCGGGCGTGACCATTGGCAACGGCTCCATCGTCGGGGCGCGCAGCGTCGTCTGCGAAGACGTGGAGCCTTATACCATCGTCGCCGGCAACCCGGCCCGGGTGGTGCGCCGACTGACCAAACCGGAGGGCTTCCAATGACCCGGAGGCACGGCAAGATCATCGTGTTCGGCCTGGTGTTTTGGTATCCGTTGGCCGGAGTTACCTATCAGTTCCTGCATTACCTGATCGGCCTGCGCAAACTGGGCTGGGACGTTTACTACGTCGAAGACTCAGCACGGATGGTCTATGACCTGAACACGCATGAATACACCTACGACTGGGAATCCGCAGGCCATGTGGATGCGCTGGGCGCGGTGCTGGACGCCCATGGGTTTGCCGGCAAGTGGGCTGCTCATTGCCACTACGACGGTCGCCGCTGGGGCATGACTGAGGGTGAGCTGAATCAGGTTTACCGCGACGCGGACGCCTTTCTGAATGTGAGCGGCGGGCAGGAGTTATTGCCGGAACACGATCGCATCCCGCACAAGATCTATGTCGAGACGGACCCGGTGAAAACCGAGATTCTCGTCGCGGAAGGCAACCGCACCATGATCGATACGCTCGACGCCCACGACACCCACTTCTCCTACGGCGAGAACTTCGGAGCGCCCGATTGTGGCGTGCCGATTGTCCGTTACCAATGGCTGCCGACCCGCCAGCCGGTCGCTCTCGAACTTTGGCCGTGGGATGAGTCGCCCGGTTCCACTTACACCACCGTCGCGACGTGGAATAACAAGGGCAATGACATTGTCTGGAAGGGTGAAACCTACTCATGGAGCAAACGTCCGGAGTTCTTGAAGCTGCTCGATCTGCCCAAGCATCGCCCGGTGGGATTCGAGGTTGCCGCCGGTCTCCCCAAGGAAGACCGCGATTTGTTTGCCGCGCACCGATGGCAGCTTATCGACTCATTGGAAGTGTCACGCTATTACCAGGCCTACCGGCGTTACATCGGCACCTCGCGCGGCGAGTTCACCGTCGCCAAGGAGCAAAACATCCGGCTGCGCAGCGGGTGGTTCAGCGACCGCAGTTGTTGCTACCTCGCCGCCGGACGGCCGGTGATCAATCAAGACACCGGCTTCGGCAACATACTTCCGACCGGACGCGGTCTCTTCGCTTTCCGCACGCAGGATGATGTCCTCCAGGCCGTGGATGCCATCGAGAGCGACTACCCCGCCCACCGCCGTGCCGCCATCGAGATCGCTTCGGAATACTTCGCCGCAGAGAAGGTGATGGAAAGCCTTTGCAGCAGAGCCGGAATCTGAATCTGAGAACACAAATGGAAAAGTATCTAGTTATCAACGCGGACGACTTTGGCGCTTCCGTGGGAATCAACCGGGGGATCATCGAATCCCATGCCAAGGGTGTCGTGACCAGCACGAGCCTGATGGTCTATGGCCGCGCGGTGCAGGAGGCCGTGGCTTTGGCCCGAGAGCATCCCGGTTTGGGAATCGGCCTGCACTTTGATGTGTGGGGGGAGGACGAGCGTGAATTCGATCTCGGCAACCATGAGGCGGTACGCGAAGAATACCGTCGGCAACTCGGCGAATTTGAGCGCTTGATGGGACGGCTGCCGACCCACGTTGACTCCCACCGCCACGCCCACCGGCAACCGGGCATGCTGCCCATCTTCAGCGAACTGGTTGCGCCGCTCGGTGTCCCGCTGCGTGACGATGGACGGATTAGTTTTGTGGGTGGCTTTTACGCGCAGTGGGAATGGATGGTCACGGAACTGAATTATGTCAGCGTCCCATTTCTCCTGACCATTCTGGAGCAGGAAGTCCTTCCCGGATGGACGGAGGTCTCATGCCACCCAGGGTATCGTTCACCAGACTTCCAATCGGTTTACCTTGCCGAGCGCGAGGCTGAGGTCGCGACACTGACCGATCCGCGAATCGCGACCTTCATTCGCGAATCTGGTATCCGGCTAGCAACCTTTGGCGACTACCCCAAACTCAGCCGCCGCTGAGCGGCCCGTAAAACAGCAATAGGCATCTGCCAAAAATTGTTTCCGGCTGGCAGGCTGCTGCGTCCCGGAGGGACGACTGGAAATTGGCCGGTGGCGCAAGCCACAGGACGCGCCGCAACAATCGACTGCGCCCCGGAGGGTGCGCCGGAACTTCGCCGCCCTTTCAGGGCGGATGCGCTTTCCTGATTCATTCCGGTGGCTGGCGCCACCGGCTAATTTCCACAGGCCCTTCGGGCCAGCGATACGGAAACCATTGGTGGCAACCGCTCTAACAAGTAACATCCCGGCCTCTTACCGGAGCAGGGATCGGTAGAGCGCTTCGTATTCATCAACCATTTTCGCGTAGCCGAAGCGCTCCCTGGCATGTTTGCGCACGACAGCCCGATTAAGGGCGAGGGCTTGCGGCACGAGTTCCGCCATGGCGTCGATAACTCCCGCATGGTAGCCGGTCAGTCCATTATCAACGACCTCCTCGACGGAGCCGCGACGGTGCGCGACCACGGGGCAGCCGCAGGCCATCGCCTCGATCATCACGAGGCCGAAGGGTTCGTCCCACTGAATCGGAAAGATGAGCGCCGACGCGTGGCGGAGGAACTGGTTTTTTTGCGCGTGATTTACCGGCCCGATCCAGCGCACGCTTTTTTCGTCAATGAGCGGTTCGATATGATCGGCGAAATACTTGGCTTCGTTTTGATTCTGCGGCTTGCCGGCTAGGACAATGGGCAGACCGGCGGCTTGCGCGATATGAATGGCACCGAGGGGATTTTTCTCCGGCGACATGCGGCCGAGGTAGGCGACGTACTGGCCGGGATCGTAGCAAGGGTCATAGGCCTCGAAGTCGCAGCCATTGTAAACGACCGGAAACTTGCGCCCGAGCTTTATGCTGGCCGCGTGCATCTGGCTCTGGCTGATGCCGGCGACGGCGACCTCCGGCCAGCGGTGCATGACCCATTCGTCGTCGAGATGGGGGCTTGTGTGCATGGTAAAGAGGCCGGGCGTGCGCGTGGCGCCGGCATACGGAATCCACGCGCTGCTGAGGTGGTAGTGGATGATGTCGAAGCGGCCAGCTGCGCGCAGCACCTCGGCCATGGTCGAGTTCGTGTAGTATTCCGACATGTACATTTCGCCGGCGGCGATGCGGTCGGTGAGATTGGTTTCCACGGTGACGTGCAGCGTGGCATTTGTAAGACAGTCGCCCGAGGAGAAGAGCGTGACGTCGTGCCCGCGGGCGACCAGTTCGTCGATGAGCAGTTTCATCAGCAGCTCGATGCCGCCGTAGTTGGAAGGCGGGATGCGCGTCCAGAGCGGGGCAACTTGGGCGATGCGGAGGGATGCGGCTTTCATTTTGGATTGGTGTAGCGACGGGCGGCCGACCGCGCACTCAAATTTCGATAAGACAACTGGCTTGTCGCGCCCGACGCGCACCGCCATAACGAGCGCCCGCTTTTCCGATGACCCACAACCAGCACACTCTCGCCAAAACCGCCAGCGTCAGCGGCTCCTCGCTGCACACGGGGGAAAAAGTCACGCTCACGCTGCATCCCGCGCCGCCGGGGCATGGGCGGAAGTTCAAGCGCGGCGATCTCGCGGACGAGCCGATCATTGAAGCGAATGTGGAGCATGTGAAGACCGTCGAGCGCGCCACGACGCTCGCCGAGGGCAATGTGAAGGTGCAGACCGTCGAGCATGTGCTCTCCGCACTCGCCGGGATGGGTGTGGACAATGTGCTCATCGAGATGGACGCCAACGAGCCGCCCATCGGCGACGGCAGCGCGCAGCCCTACGTCGAACTCATCAAGAAAGCTGGCCTCGCCGAGCAGTCTGTGCCGCGCGCGGAGTACGCCGTGACCGAGCCCATTTTCATTGAGACGAAAAGCGGCTCGCTGATGACCATCGTGCCGGACTCCGCGTTCCGCGTGTCCTGCACGCAGGTCGGGCCGGAGGGGCGCTTCACGCAGTACTACTCCACGGAAATCACGCCCGCGATTTACGAAAAGGAGATCGCCCCGGCGCGGACGTTCGTTTTCTACGAAGACGTGAAACCGCTGATGGACAAAGGGCTGATCAAAGGCGGCAGCCTCGAAAACGCGGTCGTCGTGCGCGGCGAATCCGTGCTGAGCAAGGAGCCGTTGCGCTTTCGCGAGGAGTTTGCGCGGCACAAGATCCTCGACGTGATCGGCGATCTTTCGCTCTTTGGACGGCCGATCCGCGGCCACGTCATCGCCATCAAACCCGGCCACGGCCCGAATACCGAACTCGCGCGCGCGGTGGCGAAACAGTTTGCGAAAACCATGGCGCTGGTGCCGCCGAGCGTCACGCCGAAGGGCGGCGACGTGCTCGACGTGAACGACGTGATGAAGCTGCTGCCGCACCGCTACCCGTTCCTCATGGTCGATCGCATCGTCGATCTCGACGGCGAAACGAAATGCACGGGCATCAAATCGGTGACGATGAACGAGCAGTTTTTCCAAGGCCATTTCCCCGGCCACCCCATCATGCCCGGCGTGCTCCAACTCGAGGCGATGGCCCAGGTCGGCAGCATTCTGCTGCTGCGCACCGAGGGTAACGCGGGGAAAATCGGCTACTTCATGAGCGCGGATTCGGTGAAATTCCGCAAGCCCGTCGTGCCGGGCGATACGATTTTCATCGAGGTCGAGATGATCCAGCGGAAGCGGCAAATCGCGAAATGCCGCGGACGCTGCATCGTGAACAGCGAAGTGGTGAGCGAGGCGGAAATGATGTTTGGCATCGTCGATAAGTGAGCGCGAAAATCCATCCGACGGCGGTCATTGATCCGACGGCGCAAATCGGCGAGGGCTGCGAGATCGGGCCGTACTGCGTCATCGGCGCGGATGTGCAGCTCGGCGCGGAGTGCTGGCTCCAGCATCATGTGAGCTTGAACGGGCCGAGCAAAATCGGGCGCGGGAACCAGTTCTTCGCGTTCAGTTCCATCGGGCAGAAGACGCAGGATTTGAAATACGCGGGCGAGCCGACGTATCTCGCCGTGGGTGAGGGGAACTGCTTCCGCGAGTTCGTGACCGTGCATCGCGGCACCGCGCCGGGTTCGATCACGCGCCTCGGCAGCGGCGGAAATTTTCTCGCTTACGCCCACATCGCGCACGACTGCGTGGTCGGCGACGGCGTGATTTTTTCCAACAACGGCACGCTCGCCGGCCATGTGGAAGTGGGCGACCACGCGATCATCGGCGGGCTCACGGCGGTGCATCAGTTCTGCCGCATTGGGGCTTACGCGCTGACCGGCGGATGCTCGAAGATCGTGCAGGACGTGCCGCCCTTCATGATCGCCGACGGCAACCCCGCGAAGGTGCGCAGCTACAACAAAGTCGGGCTGGAGCGCCACGGCTTCAGCGAGGAAAACCAGCGCGCGATCAAGGAAGCCTACCGGCTCATCTACCGCTCGGCGCTGAACCTCCAGCAGGCAGTCGAACAAATCCGCGCCGACCTGCCCGAGACGCCGGAACTCGCGCGGCTCACCGCCTTTGTCACGAGCAGCCCGCGCGGCATCATCAAATGATCCGCGCGCGATTGCCGCTTGCCGATTGGTGCGGCAGTGCCTAGGTCTTCCCGCACTTATGGCAGGACGATTGACGGTGCTGAATGACGACCGACTGGACGTGCTCCGACCGGTCATTGACGCGCGCGTAAAAGCGGCCGCCGAACTCGTGGGCGAGGGCGCGTTCGAGGAGTTTTTCGACCGGATGATGCGCGACCAACTCGTAGAGGCGCTGGCCAGCGCTCGCGCGCACGAGGGCACGGTCTGGCTGCTCGACAAGGCGCGCAGCGTGCTTGTGCCGCGCTTCAATTCCGGGCCGCACGCGGAAAGTTTCGTCGGCAGTTTCAAGCAAAGCCTGCGCGCTGGCATGATCAGCATGGTCGTGGCGACCGAGCAGCCGGTGTGTGAAAACGATGTTCGCAAAAACCAGCAGCAGGACAAATCGCTGGATCAAAAGCTCGGCCTTGCGACCTGCGCGATGCTGGCGGTGCCATTTTATTTTGCGGGTGAATTGCGCGGCGTCCTCTCCGCTGTGCAGTTGCAGGCAGCGGATGACCCGCAGCCGGAGCCGCCAGGTTTCACCGTCGAAAATCTTCACACGCTCCAGCTCGCCGCGTCGGTGCTGGCGCGGATGATCGAGCACCAGCTCGTGTCGCTGGCCTTGGGCCGGGAGGAGTTTCGATGAAAACGTGGATCACCCCAGAGGAGGCTGTTATCGCCATTCGGGACGGGCGCGGGCGCGGCGTGAAGATCGCGATTCTCGACTCGGGCGTGGAAGCCTCGCACCCCGCGCTCGGCGGCCTCGAGTTGGTGGATGACATCGCCATCGTCGAAGACGGGATGAAACTCAAAGTCGTGCCAGGCGGTGGGCGCGATCTTTTCGGCCATGGCACTGCGGTCGCCGGCATTATCCGCGAGACCGCTCCGGAGGCGGAGATCGGCAGCATCCGCGTGCTCGGCGAATCGCTCTCGGCGCGGACGGCGATCATCTTGGAAGGCGCGCGGCAGGCCATCGAGCGCGGCTATCACATCCTGAATTGCAGTCTCGGCTGCGGCGTGCCCGAGCATGTGCTGAAATACAAAAGCTGGGTCGATGAGGCGTATTTAAAAGGCGTCCACGTCGTGGCCGCGTGCAACAATCAGGACTCCTCCCGGCCCGAGTGGCCGGGTTTTTTCACCTCCGTGATGACCGTGAACATGGCGCGCACCGAGCAGAACGGGGAGCTTTTCTACAAGCCGGGACATCTCGTCGAATTCGCCGCCCGCGGGGTGGACGTGGAGGTACCGTGGTCCGGCGGCGGGCTGAAAAAAGTGACCGGCAGCAGCTTTGCCGCGCCGCGTGTGGCGGGCATGCTGGCGTGCCTGCTTTCGGAAGTGCCGCGCATCACGCCGCTCCAGGCGAAGGCGCTTTTTCACCGGCTCGCGCGCCCTTGGACGGCGGACGTTATCGGGCCGAACGAACGCCCGGCCTAGGGCTGCGCCGCGGGGGCGAGGCTCGTGAGGAGGCGGCACTCGGTGGCGGAGATGCGGGCGAGTTCGTGATCCAGCGCGGTATCGGCGGCCAGCCCACCGCGTATGGCGAACGCGCCGGGCCGCCGGGTGTTGGCGACCACCGGCCAAGTCTGCGCGCCACGGATCCAGTGCCCGGCGGCGGCTTCGTCCCACAGGATCATCGGTTCCATTTTCAGCGCCGCGTTTTCGATCCTCCAAATGCCGGTCTGCACGATCCGGTGCCGCGCCTGCGGGGCGACGAGGGTCTGGCGAAAAGAGCCGTCGTCCGCGAACTCGATCGTCACGATCCAACCGCCGCCGCTCTCCTCCTCCGGCACGTCCGCGTAACGCCACGCCCCGACCACGTCGCCCGCCAGTACCGCACGCAGCGGTGGCGCGGGCGCTTGCTTCTTGGGGGACGGACATCCGCCGAGCAGCAGCGGCCCGAGCCCCAAGCCCGCGATGGCAGCGGCAGTGGAAAGGCGTTTCAACACGCCAAATTTTTCCGCGAAATCCGCCGAGCTGTCAACGCGCCCCGTTGGCCCCACCCCGGGCCATTTTCACCCGGTCTGCCAGCCAGCGCAGCCACGCCGGGTGCAGCCGGAGCAGCTCACAGACTTCCGTCCGCTCCTCCTTGCTGCACGCGCCCGTCGCAAAGCGCTGAAGCTTGGCCGCGGCCTCGCTGTGCGGGGCCATGAGCGCCTTGCCCGAGACCTCGGGGCCGAAGCGGTCGAGGAAATCAATCAGGGTTTTGAAGTCGTTGCTCATCCTAACCCTTAAACGCGCGAGTTTTCTGATATTCCAAAAAATCTGCGGGAAACGCCATTTTTTGCGGCGACCCCATTTTTTTTCACGAAAACGCAGATTTTTTGGAATCGCGCCAAACTCGCGCGTTTAAGGGTTAGAAGGCAGTGGGCAGTTGGGGGGAGCCTTTGAAATCGACAGATGAGCGTTAGGAGATGGGAGTGCAGGCGCGGAGCAGTGGCCGGCAGCGTGGCAAAAATGGCTGAGGGGAGGAGGCGGGGCAGGCGGCTCTTAACGCTCATCTGGCGCGGTTTCGGGGAGGGAGGGGGCGCGACCGTGGGGGCGGTCGCGCCACCTCGTCCTGCGCTCACTTTCTCGTTGTCGATTGGCGCGCGGGCTCTTAACGATTCGGGCCGTGCATGATGCCCTGCCATATTCTGACGATTTCCATTTGGCCCAGGAGTGCATGGAGGGAAAGACCTCGGCGCTCGCCTACTTTCAGCAGGCCTATCAGGAACCGCTGCTGGCTTTCCTCCAAAGCTCGGGGGCACTCCCGCATGAAGCCGGCGAGATCGTGACGGAACTGTGGTCGGACTGCATTGCGTCGCAGCCCGGCGGGATGCCGAAACTGGCGCGCTACAATGGCGCGTGCGCGCTGCGGACTTTTCTCAACACCATCACGCTCAACACGCTGCTGACTCGCCGCCGGAAGGAAAAACGCTGGGAAAATCTGCTGTCGGCGGACGCGGCCGATGCCGAGACCGAGTCGGACGCGGCCCCCCACGCTGAGCGGGATGCGCCGGGCGCCGAAGCGAAGGCGGAGGGCGCTGACCCGGTGGAGCCGCCGCTGCTGGCGATCATGCGCGAGGCGATTCAGGCGGCTTTCATGGCCTGCCCGGCGGAAGATTTCGTGCTGCTGCAACTGGCGCGCATGGATGGGCTGCACGCTCTGGAGCTGTCAAAAATGTTTAACCGCGCCACCGGCAGCATTAGCCGCGATGTGCAGCGAGCGGGCCAGGAAATCGCCGAGGCCACGCTGCAATACATCAAGGCCACCGACCCGTGGCTGGAGCTAAAGTGGGAGGATTTCCTCGAGCTTTGCCATACGGCCAGCCCGGCGTGCTTCGGCCTGGAGTAGCCGCGCGGTCAGGCGATGGCAGTGGGCTCAGGGGCGGCGGGCACGGGCTCGGCGGGAGTGGGTGAAATGGCCAGGCGCTCTTGCAGCGAAGCCGCGAGCGCTTTCACCAGCGGTCGCTGGCTGCGGGCGAAGACGAAGATGTATTTCGGCTTCTTTTCGAGGCTGTAAAGCACGAGGTTTTCGCTCAGGAATTTCGGCTCGTGCGCGAGCTTGTAGGTGGCGAGGTCGAGTTCCTCGGCGAGGTGGCGGAAGCGGCGTTTGGCGACGAAGGCGAGTTTCGGGGCCAAGCGCTCGGTCGCGGTGAGATAGCCGAAAAGATTGCCGGGGATGCCGCGCGCGGCGGTGCTGACGCAGGGGACGGCCCACGCGATGGGCTGGCGATCTAGGTTCACGCTGAGATGCGCGATGTCGAGTTCGTGCGGCAGGGTGTTTGGCAGTTCGGTTTCCAAATGATCGGCGGCCGGTGACGTGACCTTTTTCCAAATCAGCCACGCGTGGACTTTCACCGCGCGCCAGAGTTTTGGGCCGAAGACGCCAATGGCCACAAGGACGAGCGAGAAGACGATGAGCGCGAGCACGGGGTCGCGCCAGATGAGCGCGAGTCCGCCGACCACGGCGACATCTTCCGTCACGCTCAGCGCGATGTTCGAAAAGGGCTCGGGCGAGTGGTTCACGACGAGGCGGGTGCCGGCTTTCATGCCGTGGGTCATCAGCGACACGCCGCCGGCGAGCAGCGCGGCGATCACCTCGAAAACCGGGTCGGGCGTGCCGAGCACGCGGATGGCGAGAAATGCGCCGCCGACCGGGCGGATGACCGTATGCACCGCGTCCCACAGCGAATCCACCCACGGCACTTTGTCCGCGAAAAACTGCAGCGCGTACATCACACCGGAGATGGCGAGGATCGCGGGATGCGCGAGGATGGCGAGTTCGGGATACGTCTGGGTCACGTCGATCCAGTGCTGCTGGATGGCGAGGCCGGTGACGAAGACGGTGAGGTAGAGGTTCAGTCCCGCGAGCGATGCGAGACCGAGGGCGGTGCCCAAGAGCTGCAGAGTTTGCATGGGCGAACTATTAGTCCGCTGCCTGCATTTACAAACGGAAACTCGACCCGCCCGATGCGCGCTCGTCGGTGACGGGATTGGTCAGCGCGCCGATCTTTTCGATCTCGACCGTGACGGTGTCGCCGGGCTGGAGAAAGCGCGGCGGGGTGCGCGCCATGCCGACGCCACTGGGCGTGCCGGTGAGGATCACCGTGCCGGGCAGCAGCGTGGTCGAGCCGCTGAGGAATTCGATGAGCGTCGCCACGTCGAAAATCATGTCGCCGGTCGAGCTGTCCTGGAGTGTTTCGCCGTTCACTTTTGTGGAAATGGTGAGCGCGTTTGGGTTCGGGATTTCGTCGCGCGTGACGAGCACCGGCCCCAGCGGACAAAACGTGTCGAACGATTTTCCCCGGCACCACTGCGAGCCGCCGCCTTCCTTCTGCCAGTCGCGCGCGCTCACGTCATTCGCGCAGGTATAGCCGAGCACGTAGTCGAGCGCGTTGGCGCGCGACACATTCTTGCAGCGCCGCCCGATTACGACCGCGAGTTCACATTCGTAATCCACCTTCGCGCTCGCCAGCCAGCGCGGCCGCTCGATCGGGTCGCCGGGGTTTTGCACCGACCCGGGGTTTTTGCAAAAGAGCACGGGAAATTGCGGCAGCGGCGCATTCGTTTCCGCGGCGTGCTGGCGGTAGTTCAGACCGATGCAGAGCACCGCGCGCGGTTCGAGTGGCGCGAGGATTTTGCTGACGGGCGCTGGTTCTCCAATCGGTTCGAGCTTTTCGAAAAGTGTGCCCCGCAGTTTTTCCGACGGCCCGTCGGCGTGCATTTGCGCGTAGCTGATAGTGCCGTCGGGCGATTGGTAGCGGATGATTCTCATTGGTGTCTTATGCAGGTGAAAAAGGATTTAGGCACGCTCTCTCGCAGCTTTGGCGCGTTCGCCATTTCCAATGCTGGGAGTAAACGGGCGGGCCAACGGCGCGCCCCCTGCCGGGGAGATTTTTTACGGCTTCGCCGCCGGGCCGAAAATCTCATTCAGCAAATTCCCCAGCCGGTAACCTGCCAGCGTCACGCGCTGGCCGGCGATTTCATGAGCCTTGCTGATGAACTCGGGCGTGAGCGCGACTGGTTCATCCGCGGCGGGATAGGGCCGCTGGGGATAGGCGGCGAGACAGCCGAGGAGGTGGCTTTCGCGCGCCCAGGCGACGGGGCCGCCTTTGTCCGCGAGCTGGTAAAACGAGGCCTCGGGAAAGCGGAGCATGAGTTCCTTGGCCTGGGCGGCGATGACGCCCTCGCCCGGCGCCTTTGGCCGGGCCTTGATGTCCGGGCAGAGCCACAGTTCGGCGGCTTTCCCGGCCTTGGTGTCGAAACGGTAGGCTTTGTCCCAAAAGGTGTGCAGGTTCGAGGTCATCTTGGGCATCAGGTCGCTGAAGGTAACGCCCATGATGAGGTAGCCGTTTCCGCCGCGGTCGCCGGCCCATTCCGTGCAGTGCAGGGGCTGGTGCAGGTCGCCGACGAAATGTACGAGCATGCCAAGCGCCTCCACGCGCCTTTCCTCCGGCGTGCTCGCGGACTTGAGCGCGGCGATGCTTTCGTCGAGCGCCGCAAGGATGTGCGGCCCTTCGGGAACGACTATGGGCGTGCCCGTGGCCGTGTACTCCAGATTGACGTAGTGCAGTTTCGACCACGGGTATTTCGGCATGGAGCGCATGTCGTCCATCCAGGTCGGGGCGGTGGCGAGGTTGTAAGGCTGCTGCGCGTTGTATTCGTTGGGCAGCTTGGCAGTGAGCGCGCTCACTTTCGCGCGCACGTCTGGGCGCAGCCGTTCCCAGGCGATCTGGCCGGTGAGCATGTGCCCGCCGGCATCCCAGGCTGATGCGGGCGCGGCGAGCAGCACAGTGGCGGCGGCGGTTTGGAAAAGGGCCCGGGTTATCTTCATGGCACGAGTTTGAGCTGGTCGAGCTTGCCGATGTCGATCTGGAGGTTGTTGTTGTATTCGCCAACCACGCCGGTTACCTGCACTTTTTTGCCGACGAAATTCGTCAGTTTTTCCTTGGTAAAATCGCCCCCGCCTTTCGAGACCATGAAGACGAGCGAGATGGCTTCCTGGTAGTGCTCGGTGAAATTCAGGTAGCGCACCGCGCCGGTTTTCGATTCGCCCTGCTTCAGGATGGTGCCCTCGATTTTCACGGTCTGGCCCTTCAGCGCGCGCAGTGCCGTCAGCTCCTTCGGCGCGTAAATTTTGTCTGCGGCGGCGGCCGGGGTCGCGGGTGGGGCGGGTGCGGCTGGCACCGGAGCCGGCTTGTCTTCCGCGTGGAGCGGAGGCGTGGAAAAGGCGAGGGTGATGAGGGCGAGGGCGGAAAGCTGGGTTTTCATAAAGGTGGAGGCGGGAGCATGGCGGATGGCACGGCGCGAGGCAATGGGCCTCAAGGCAAAGGGCGGCGGCTATTGCGCTGCGCCGAGTGGGCGCAGCTTGATTTCGCGCAGCGCCGCGTGCGTGCGAAAGGTGGCGATGCCGCAGGGCTTCGACAGCTCGACCTCGCCCGCGCGCATGCCAATTTTTTTGTCCTTCGTATCGACAATCACCATCGGCTCATCGTCGATCCACGCCTCGATCGTCGCCGGTGTTACGCGCACGCGGATCTTGTACCAGTGGCCCTTCTCGAACTTCTTGAACTTCGTCGTCTCGTTCTCCGAGGCGTCGTCGCCATTGATGCTCGACAGCCCGACCAGCGCTCCGCCCCAGCCGCCGACGACGAACGTGCAGTGCGTCTCGCCGTACGGAAATGTCAGCCCGCAGAAAAAGTCCGAGCCCTCGACCCGCTGCGCTTCCAGCACGAGTTCGTAGTTCATCTTGGGCATCGCGCCGGTGAAGTTCACGCCGGTCAGATCATTGCCCGCCGCGAGCGTCAGCACGCCGTCTTTCACCGCGACCTCGCCGCCGCCGCCAAACTTCGTCTCCTTCCAGCCCTCCAGCGTTTTGCCGTCGAAGATCGGCTTCCACTCCGCCTCCGCGGCCCAACCGCGCGCGGCGAGCAGGCCGGTGAGGGAGGCGGCGATTTGGAGAAAGCGGCGACGGGGCAGGTTTTTCATGCGCGCAAAATAACAGGCACCCGCAGCGTGTCGCGCCTGCATTTTTTTCGCCCGCGCCGTGAGCGCTACGCGCCCATGCCGTCCTCGAAACTCCCTGCCGCCGGCGTGATCAGCAGGTGGTCGCGCACGTAGCCGATGCCATTCGCACTCGTGCTGTCCAGGTCGCGGTGCGCGCTCTCGGCTTCGACGACCAGCGGCGCGGTCTTCGTGCCGTGCAGCGCACAATAGCGCGAGGGATAGCCGACCATGAGGAGCAGTTCCACGTAGCGCGCCATGTTCAAATCGCCGCTCGGCAGGTCGGTGAACTGCATGGCGCGATCCTTCCAGTCCGGCTCCATCGTGCGCAGCGGGAGATCGCGGCGGATGGTGAAGTTCTTCACATGCGCCGCGCAGATGTACTCGCCCACCATGAGGAACCGCGTCTCCCACGACTCGCCCTCCCAGCAGTGCGACGGATCGGCGTTCACCGCGAGCGACTCGTCGTCGTCGCAGATGTCCACGAGGCCGAGGAAATCCTCCGCCGTCATGGCCGCCGTGCCGGGGTGGATTTCGTGGCAGAGCTTGATGCCGAGCTTGCGCGCGTGGTCGCGGATTTTCTTCGTCTTCTTCACGAAACGCTCCTGACCTTCCTTGATCAGATCGTAGCCCGGACCCGCCCAGAATCCCCACGGATAGCCCGTTGCCAGTTCCCAGCCAAACGCCACGCCCCAAAACATCGGCAGCACTTTCACGCCCAGCTCGGCGGTGAGATCGAGCAGCTTCAGCACATAGTTCTCGGCCCATTTCTCGATCTCGGCGGGCGACTTTTTCGCCACATCCGCGGGGATGAAAGGACGGATCGTCGGCGAACCCGTCCACGCCGTCGTGTGGACCCAGATCGGGCAATGCGCGGAGATGCCGTCGAGCGCGAGGCCCGCGTCGCCAAAGGCATTGCGGATTTCCTTCGCCGACTTGAAAAGCTTGCCGCCCTGGAGGTGGTAGTTGCTCGGCTGCGCGCCCGCGGCGCCGCTGCGTTTGGCGTAGGCGAGGAAATCGGCGAGCGGCTTGCCGCCGTGCTGCGCGCCTTCGATGGATGGGTGATAGCAGGACATGATGGGGTGGGGTGGTTGAGGGTTGCGAAAGGGGACGGTCTAGCGAGTCCGCCCGCGCGGCGCAACGGCTTTGTCGCCTCCGCGGAGCGGTGGCCAAAAAGCCGTGGCCGGCGGCTGCGCGAACGCGGCAGGGCTGGACTAGACCATGAGCGAGCCACGGAACCCCCTGGCGCTGTAGTAAGACTGCGCCCCATTATGGCAGATGAAGACGCGGCCGTAGCGGCGATCACCAAAGAGGGCGCCGCCGAGCTTTCTAATATCCGCGGGGGTTTTCACCCAGGTCGTTGTCTTCAGATCGAACTCCCCCAGTTGCTGCAGCTCGTGATACTGCGCTTCCGTTAAAAGCTCCACGCCCATAGCCGTGGCCATATCCACGGCGGTATCTTTCGGCCTATGTTCCTTCCTGGATTCCAGCCCTTCACGGTCGTAGCAAACCGCTACGCGGCCTTTGGGACTTTCTGGTGAACAATCAAAGAATAGGTATTCGCCCGTCTTTTGATCTTGGCCAACCACATCCGGTTCACCGCCGGTTTTTTCCATCTCACTGAGTGACCACAGTTTTTCGGACTTAGCATCCAGCCTGGCCTGTACCTTTGCCCACGTGAGTCCCCTATGACGGGCCATATTACTCTCGAAGCGGGACTGCAAGGCTTTGAGCAGTCCTGCGCGTTCTTTGTGTGACAGTTCCTTTTTTGTTACGGTGTCTTGCATAGAGGTTTCCTTTTTATTGCGGTGTCGTGTCAGGCCGGTTTCTCGAAATAAGTCGTCGCAGAGCCTCGCCTTTCCACATCAACAGTCCTGAGAGTACAACTACGGGAAAATAGACGAACCGAAAATAGGGGAGGTATTGCAGGGTTTCCTCAGGCGGACCATAAATGTAACCGAATACCGGCATGGCAAAGAGGATGTGAATCCAGCGAAAAAGGGAACGCTTGGTGGTTTGGTTCATGAGGAGGCAGGGGATGATTTTGTCAGGATGCGGCAGACCGGCGCGCCCCATGAGGCGGTGGTCGCACGCGCATTGTCCGAGTTTGCACTTTCTTCTCCCCCTCGCGCACTTTCCAGCTACATTCCGCGCCCCTTAATTTTTTATGTACCGCACCCATCATTGCCAGCAGCTCCGCCCTTCCGACATCGGCCAGACCGTCACGCTTGCGGGGTGGGTGAATTCGCGGCGCGATCACGGCGGCGTCATCTTCATCGACCTGCGCGATCGCGAGGGTCTCACGCAGGTGGTCTTCCGCCCGGAGGAGCATCCGCAGGTGGCGGAAACGTCGCACGGGCTGCGCAGCGAGGACGTGATCCAAATCACCGGCACGGTGGCCGCGCGGCTCGCGGGGTCGGAGAATGCGAAGCTGGCGACGGGCGCGGTCGAGATCATCGCCTCCGAGTTGAAAGTGCTGAACAAGGCCGACGTGCCGCCTTTCCCGCTCGACGACCCGAGCGTGAACGAAGACCTGCGCCTCCAGTACCGCTACCTCGATCTGCGCACCGCGCGGATGCAGCGCAACCTGCGGCTGCGGCATCGCATCACGAAGGCGACGCGCGACTATCTCGACGATGCGGGCTTCCTCGAAATTGAGACGCCGATCCTGTCGAACCCAACGCCTGAGGGGGCACGGGATTTCCTCGTGCCGTCGCGGCTGACGCCGGGTTCCTTTTACGCGCTGCCGCAGGCGCCGCAGCAGTACAAGCAACTGCTCCAAGTCGCCGGGCTGGAGAAGTATTTCCAAATCGCGCGCTGCTTCCGCGACGAGGATTTGCGCGCCGACCGGCAGCCGGAGTTCACGCAGATCGATGTCGAGGCGTCGTTCATCAGCGACGTGGAAATCCAGACGCTCATCGAGGGTTTGCTCGCGCGTATTTTCCGCGAAGCGCGCGGCGTCGAGATCGCCACGCCCTTTCCCCGCATGCCGTACAGCGAGGCCATGAACCGCTACGGCAGCGACAAGCCGGACACGCGCTTCGGCCTCGAACTCACGGAACTCGCGGACATTTTCCGCGACTCGCAGTTCAAGGTGTTCCGCTCGGTCGTGGATGGCGGCGGCGTCATCAAGGCGCTGAACGCGAAGGGCGCGGCGGCGCTGCTCAGCAAGGAGCAGCTCAAGAAATGGGAGGAGTGGGTGAAGACTGAGTTCGGCGCGAAAGGGCTGGCGTATATCAAATGGAGCGCGGGCGGCAGCGTTGAAGGCGGCAAGTTTGCCGCGTGGGAGTCGCCGATCGTGAAGTTTTTCAGCGAGGCGGAAAAGGCGGCGCTGGCGGAGCGCATGGGCTTCGTCGAGGGCGACGTGCTGTTTTTCGGCGCGGACGTGAAGCTCGAAGCCGTATGCGAAGTGCTCGGCCGCGTGCGCCTGCGCTGCGCGGAGTTGCTCGGGCTGACGGCGGCGGCGAAGGATCAGCTCAACTTTTTGTGGGTCGTGGATTTTCCGCTGCTCGTGTTTTCGCCCGAGGACAACCACTGGGTCGCCGTGCATCACCCGTTCACCCGCCCGAAGGCCGAGGACATGGCGCTGCTCGACGCGGGCGACTTTGGCAAAGTGCGCGCGGTCGCCTATGACGTGGTGCTCAACGGCGTCGAACTCGGCGGCGGCTCGATCCGCATTCACGAAAAAGATTTGCAGGCGCGCATGTTCGCGGTGCTCGGCGTCACGCCCGAGGAGCAGCAGCTCAAATTTGCCCACCTCCTGCGCGCCTTCAGCTTCGGCGCACCGCCGCACGGCGGCATCGCGCTCGGCCTGGACCGGCTGGTCATGCTCATCGTCGGCGCGGAGTCGATCCGCGATGTCATCGCCTTCCCGAAAAACAACCGCGGCACCGACCTGATGACCCATTCGCCGGTCGAGGTGGACTTCAAGCAACTGCGTGAAATCTACATCCAGAGCACGGCGAAAAAGGGGTAGGGCGCGGCAGTGGTCGGCGCGATTACCGGCCGCGCTGGCGGCTACTTTTTGAGGGTCTGCAAGTACTGCCAGATGGCATCGTATTGCTCGCTGGCCTGGCCGCCGAAGAAATCGGTGAGCGGGGTTTTGCCGTCGTCGTCGGCGAAGCGGGGCATTTTCGTTTCAGGGTCGATGCGGAGCGGCTGGAGCAGCCAGCGTTCGTAGTATTCCTTGCGCAGGCGTTCGCGGACGTAGGCGAAATTTGGGGCGGGCGCTTCGAAGACGGCGGTGGCGGCGCGGTCGCCGAGGGCGTGGCATTGGAGGCAGTTGAAGCCGCCGTTTTCGCCGAGCAGCGTTTCGCCGGACTTCACTTTTTCCGGCGCGAGCGCAGGCGCAGGCGCGGGGGTCAGCGGGAAACCGTGCCCGTGTGCGAGACCATTGGCGATGCCGTCCGCGGCAGCGGCGAAACCCGGCATGCGGGCGATGAGCCACGGGCGCGGCTTGTATTTGCCGTGCCCGGCAATGAACTCCGCCATCCACGCGGGCTGGAGTTTTTCGCCGAGCCAGGTGAGTTGCGGGAGCGCGGTCGTGGCGATGGGTTTGCCCTCGCCTTCTTCGAGCGGCGCGGCGGCTTGCAGCGGCGCGGTTTCGTCTTCGAGCTTAGACCACAGGCTCGGCAGGCCGTCGCGGGCGTGGCAGGCGGCGCAGCGGAGATTGGCGATTTGGCGGTCGGCAAATTCCGCGGGCACGTCCTGCTTCAGCGAGGCAAAGCCGCTGGCGGCGAAAGCAGCGAGCGCGTCGCTCTGCGCGGGGGTGAAGGCGAAGTCGGGTGCTTTGCCGCGCGCGGTTGAGTCGGAAGCGAGACAGCCTTTGGTCCAGCCGCCTTTGAGCGTGAGGGCGAGCGTCGGTGCGGTCGTGGGTGGGAGGCCAGCGTGACAGTTGAGGCAGCCGCCCGTGACGAGAAGTTGCGCTCCGCGGGCCGCGTCGCCTTTCGGCCCGGCGGGGAATTCCTTTTTCGCCGAGAGGAATAAATACGCGGTGAGTTGCGCGGCCTCGTTGTCG
>JANPHJ010000084.1:0-16735 GCA_031424395.1 Chthoniobacter sp. | reverse complement strand
GAGCTGGCGGCGGAGAACGCGGAGTGGGGCGTGCATACCGGGCAGTTCATACCGCGTGAGGGCGGCAAGTACGAGGTCGAGGTGAAGTGCGAAAGCGCCGGACGGCATTTGAAAACGCAGCTCATCGCGACGGTGCCGACTTTGGAAAAAACCGGGCTGCCCGCGAAGCTCGACGTGATGCGGGAAATCGCCGCGCTGACCGGCGGCAAGTTCGGCGTGCCCGGTGACCTCGCGCAGATGGTCAGCGGGCTGAGCCTGCTGCCCGAGCGCAAGCCAGAGGAGCAGCGTTTCCGGCTTTGGTGCGACCCGTGGTGGTGCGGCGCGCTGCTGGGGCTGCTGACGATTTACTGGGTCGGGCGCAAAGTCACCGGGCTTACCTGATATTCGGAGGATCAAATGAATCGTTTCCCCCGTCCGTATTCCGCCTAGAATCCCAATCGCCATGAACTCGATCACTTTGCCTGATTCGCTGGTCACGCAGCTCGGCACCTTTGAGGGACGGTTGCGAAAAATGGAATCCCTCGCCGCCTTCGGAGGTGGGCTCGTCGGGTTGTGCGCCACGTTTGTTTTGCTCTTCGTCTTCGACCGCTTCGTCGATACGCCGCGCGTGGCGCGCACCGTCCTGACACTGAGCGGCGGGGCGCTGGCGGCGTGGTTTGCCCACGCGTGGGCGGCGCACTGGCTGTGGAACCGGCGCGGGCCCGCGCAACTCGCGAAGCTGCTCCAGCGGCATTTCAAAGCGCTCGGTGACCGGCTGCAAGGCGTCATCGAGCTGACGGAAACCGACGATCTGCCGCCGAACATTTCTCCCGCGCTGATGCGCGCGGCCATCCGGCAGGTCGCGGAGGAATCCGGCCGTTTCGATTTTGGAAACGCGGTGCCTGTGCGGCCCGCGCGGCGTTGGGCGTTCGCGGCGGCGGGGCTTGCGGCGCTCACGGCGGCACCGTTTGTCTTTGTGCCCAAAGCAGCCACGAATGCGCTGGCGCGCTGGTTGCAGCCGTGGGCGCAGATCGAGCGCTACACTTTCGCCAGTCTCGAGGCGCTGCCGGCTGAACTCGTCATCCCGCACGGCGAGGCGTTTGAAATCGCGTGCGGGCTCAAGGCGGAATCCGCTTGGAAACCCGACACTGCCACGGCGCGGCTGAACCGCACCGAACCGCAGCAGGCGAAGCTCGATCAGGGCCGCGCCGTTTTCCATCTCGCGGGGCAGACGCAAAACGGGACGCTCACGTTGCGGGTCGGCGACGCCACGCGCGACATCGCCATCCGCCCGCTGCACCGGCCCGAGATGAAGGAACTCGCCGCGCGCGTCGAGCTGCCAGCGTATCTCGGCTACTCTGCGACGACCGTGGCGATCCAGGGCAGCAGCGCGGAGTTTTTGGAGGGGAGCAGCGTGCGCTTTGCGGGCAAAACCAGCCGCGCGTTGAAGGCGGCGACGATGAGCAGCACGTCGCCGAGCCGGGACGATGCCGCTGACGGATTGCGCGTCCTTTTTCCCAATCTCCAAGCGCCGTCTGAAGTCGCGGGCGAAACCTTCCTGACGCCCGCCACGGCGGTGGCTGACTTGGTCGGCGAGGCGACCTTCCGCTGGGCGGACACGCACGGGCTCACACCCACGCAGCCCTACACGGTGCGCGTGAGCACGGCCAAAGATGCCGAGCCGCGGGTCGATTTGCAGGGCCTGGAGCAGGAGATGGCGATCCTGCCGGATGAAGTGCTGAAGCTGAATTTTGCGTCGAGCGACGACTTCGGGCTCAAGGCCGCGTGGGTCGGCTGGACGGTGCGCGGACTGGGCGAAAAAAAGGACGATCTTGGCAAAGGCGAGGCCTCGCGGACGGAAGGCGCGCAGACCAAAAAAGAGCTGGCCGGCACCGCGGAATTCACGCCAGCGTTTTACAAAATCCCGGAGGACAGCGTGGTCGAACTGGCAGCATACGCGGTGGATTATCTGCCAGAGCGCAAGCCGGTCGAATCGTGGAAGCACACGGTGTATGTGCTCAGCCCGGCAAAGCACGCGGAGAAAATCCGCGAGCGCATGGACCAGGTGCTGAAGCAGCTCGACGAGCGCATCCGCGACGAGGAGCGGCAGCTTGAGGAGACGAAGGGGATCGCCGAGCAGAAGAAGGATTTGCCGACGAAAAAGGCGGGCGAGGAAACCAAGCGCGTGGAGGCCAGCGAGCGCGCGAACGAGGCGGCGCTGCAAAAGATGACCGAAGAAATGGCTGCGGTGATGAAGGATGCGCTGCGCAACAAGGACATCCCCGCGGGCACGCTGGCCGACTGGCAGCAGCTCAAGGACGGGCTGGAGCAAAAGGCGAATCCGCCGATGCAGCAGGCCGCGGAGTCGCTCCAGCAGGGTGCGCAAAAGCCGGCGGAGCGCGAGGAGCAGCTCGCGCAGGCGCAGCAAAAGCAGCAGGCCGCGCTCGACGCCCTGCGCGCGGCGGCGAAGAAAATGAACACGGCGAATGAGAACCTTTACGCGCGCAATTTCTACAACCGCATGCGCGCGGCGGCGGCGGCGGAGTACAAAATCTCGGACGGGCTCAAGGGCTTGGCGAAAGACACGGTCGGGCTGAAGCCGGAGGAAATCGCCGAGGGGAAGAAGAAGGATTTCACGCAGGTCGCCGGCAGCCAGGATCTGACGACGAAGGACGTGGACAGCATCGCCACGGACATGGCGGCGTTCATCAAGCGCGTGCCGAACGAGAAGTACGAGGCGGTGCAGAAAGACATGCAGGAAAAGAAAGTGGTGCCGGAGCTGAACGAGCTGGCGGGTTTCGTCCGCGCGAATCTCGGCCTGAAATCCGTGGGTCGCGCGAAGGTGTGGGGCGCGCAGCTCGACGAGTGGGCGACGCAGCTCCAGAGCGAGTGCAAAGCCCAGGGCGACGGCAAAGGCGAGATGGATCCCGACCTGATGGAGCTGATCGTGGCGATGGTCCGCGCGGCGCAGACGCAGGACAACATCCGCGAGCAAACGGAGATGCTCGAAGGCAAGAAGGACGCCAACCCGCAGCACGCGGAGGACGCCAAGAAGCTCGCCGCGCAGCAGAGCGATTTGAGCGATGTCGTCGGCTTGCTGCGCGAGAAAACGAAGTTCGACGACGTGAAGCCGCTGCTGGAAAAGGTCGAATTCGCGATGGACGAAGTCGCGGGCCATCTGCGCCAGCCGAAGACAGATGAGGAGGTGGTGAGCACCGAGGCGGCGGTCATCGAAATGCTCGTGCCGCCGGACAAGAAAGGCGGCAAGTCGCAGTCGCCGATGCAGCAGATGATGCAGAAAATGATGGCGCAGGTGACCAAGGCCAAGAGCAGCGGCGGCAACAACAACAAGTCGGCGAGTGCCATGACCGGCACCGCCGCCGAGGGCGCGGCGGGCAAGGGCAAGGGCAACGCGCGGCCGGTGGAAAAGACCGGCGGCGCGAGCAACGCGGGCGAATGGCCGGAGGAGTTCCGCGACCAGTTGCAGTCCTTTTTCCAGCAGGTCGAAGCCGTGAAGTGAGGGCCATGACGAAGGCCGGTCATTGCCTTTGCGCTTTCGCCCTCGGCGTGGGCCTCCTCCCGGCCGGCGCGCAGCTCGGGCTGCCGGCGGAGACGAATGTCTTTGGCGATGAGATCGTGCGCAAAATCAACGCCGAGGGCAGCGGTGATGAGGAGGCGGCCGCGCTGCCGCCAGCGAAGGTGGCCGGCTTCGGGCACGCGCTCGTTTTTCACGACGGACGGCGGCTGCGCGGGGAGCTGGTGGAGCTGACGAAAAGCGAGGTGGTGTGGAGCCGCCCGGATGCGAGCGCGCCGCTGCGGCTGGCCCGCGGCGAGGTCCGCCGCCTCGTGCTCGCGGCGGGCGCGGAGGAGGAAAATTCGGGCCGCAGGGGGCGGATGATGCCGGCCAATGTCGAAGCCTACGTGCGGAAGATGATCCTGCTGTGCGCCAGCGGTCTGGGCGGGATGATCGGCGAGGCGGTGGCGCAAAGTGTGACGGTGGATGTGGCGCGCGCGGTGCGAATCCCGGGCATCGTCATGATCACGACGCAGCAGATGGCGCAGATGATCAAAGACGCGGAGGCGGGGTTCCGTGACGTGGCGCAGGCCGGCGAAAACGCGGACGAAAACAAACCCGGGCCGCCGACCGCGACCCTGAAGCTGCCGGGTGCCGACTGGCTTTTCGGCGAGGTGACGAGCGCGGATGGCGAGACCTTTGCGCTGAAGCTGGCGGACGGCACGGTGCTGGCGATTCCGCGCGCGCAAGTCGCGTGGCTGCACGGCGGCGGGCAGCCCGCGCCGGCCTGCGGTTTTGCCGGCGGCCCGCTCGATTTCGAAAGCTGGCCGGTGCGCACGCCGGGCGCGCGTGCGGAAGTGGCGGGCGGCACGCTCACGCTGCACGACGGCTGGGTGCTGGGCCGCGATCTGGCGATGCCGAAGCGTTTCGAGGTGGCCTTTGAAGTGCCCGACGATGCCGAGGATGGACTGCGGCTGTGGCTCCAGCCGTACGGCCCGCAGCCGGGCAGCTACAGCCGGGGCACGGTCGAGCTGATGTTTGGAAAAAGGGAAATCGCGCGCTGCATTTACCTGCGGAAATTTGAGCGCAAGAAATCGCCCGTGCCGCCGGCCGCCGCCGCGGCGCCGAGACCGGTGCGCTATCGCGTGCTCTACGACGGCATCGGCAAGCGCGTGGCGGTGCTGCGCAACGGCGCGCCGCTCGGCGACTGGAAGTTTTCCGAAGACGCGGACCAAGCCGCGAAACCGCCGCCGGGGAACGAAGCGGACCAGGAGATCAACATCACCGGCCTGTGCTTTGACCGGGAGGAGCGCAGGGCGGGCAAGAGTTTGAAATTCAATGCGCTGCGGGTGCAGCCGTGGGACGGCACGCTGCCGGAGGCCGGCGCGGAGGCGCCGGCGGGCGACCGGCTGACCGTGGGCGAAGCGCGGCCCGTGGTGGGAAAGCTGGAGTCGCTCGCGGAGCAGGAGCTGGTCTTTGCCGGCCTGACCCGGCCGCGCACGGCGGGGATTTTTTTGCAGTTGCACGAACCGGGGCCGTCGCTCGCGGAGGCTGACGCCATGCTGGTCTTCGGGCAGCAGGGCGAGGTGAGCGTGGCGGGGTTGGAAATCCGCGCGGGCCGCGCGCGCGGGCGCACGGGCTTTGCCGCGGCGCTCGATTTGCCCACGGCGGCGTTGCAGGCGGTGGCACTGCCCAGCCGCCCGGCGGAGGCCCGGAAAGCAGCGGACGCGCTCGTTTTTCAAAACGGCGACGAGCTGCCGGGGACGCTGCTGGCCGCGGCCACGGGCGGGAGCGTGCGCTGGAAAATGGCGGGCGGGCAGGAGCTGGAGTTTCAGGCGGCGTGGGTGGCCGGGGTGCGTTTCGCGGCGGCCGGCGCGGCGCGGCCGCCTGACGAGCCGGCGACGCTGGAGCTGCGCAATGGCGACCGGCTGCGCGGGGCCTTCGTGGCGCTGGATGAGCGGCAGCTTCAGTTTCAGCACACGCTTTTCGGCACGCTGAACATCGCGCGCGAGCGGCTGTGGAGCCTTTATCCGAATCCGCATTTCGCGGTCAGCGACGGCGGGCGCGAGACCGCGGCGTGGCTCGGCGAAGGGAGCAAAAAAACCGCGCGTGCAGAGGCCGGTGCGCTGCCTGCCGCGGCGGCGCAGTGGACGGTGCTCGACGGCAGCTACGTCTTGCGCGGCGAATCCAGCGGCGGGATGGGCCGGGAAGCGCAGGCGCTGAGCGCGCCGGGGAAGGAAATCCCGGAGCGCTTTGAATTCCGCGCCGAAGCCACCACTGGGAACGGAACCATGCCAAACTTCGGCCTGACGATGAGCACGAATGACGGCCAGACGTCGCTCAGCGCCTCGGTCAACTATTTCCAACTCTCGATTTACATGAACAGCCCGAAGGCCCGCCAGCGGCCGAACTACAAGCACATCGCGCTGCGCGACAAACTCCCCGACATCGCGTCGCGGCTGGCGTTGCGCGTGTTTGTAGATCGCCAGGCGGGCACCGCGGACTTTCTGCTCAATGGCGCGGTGGTCGCCCGCGTCGGTCAAATCGCGGGCGAGCGGCTGCCGGGCATCGGCGACGTGGTCAGCATTTCCGCCAGCCAGCAGGATGATTCGGCAGTGATTCTCTCGAATCTCTGGGTCGGCCCGTGGAGCGGCGAGCTGCCACGCGCGGGCGACGGCGCGCCCGCGGGGACGGCGCTGACCAATGGCGATGCGGTGCCGGACGTACCCGACAAATGGCACGATGGAAAATTCACCATCGAGACCGCCGCCGGGCCGCTGGCGCTGCCGCTGGACAAAGTGCAGGCCGTGGAATTCGGCGGCGTGATGACGCCGGAGAAAGCGGCCGGGCGCATCGGGCTCGCGGACGGCTGCGCGGTCCAGGTGGACAGCTTTCGCTGGGATGGAAAAGAGCTGGCCGCGCACAGCCCGAGCTTCGGCGACCTGCGGCTCGCCGCGGGCGCGGTGAGCGAGCTGATTTTCGACCCCGCGCCGGTGCGTCCGCCGCGCTCGCCGGTGGCGAAAAAGCTCGCGCAGAAAACCCATGCCGACGCTCCGCAGGCCGCGGACGCAGTCAGCGAAAAACCAGAACCCGCCCCATGAAAACCAGCCTCACCCTCGCGCTCACGCTTGCCCTTTTTCTCCGCGCCGGAGGGCCGCTGCGGGCGCAGGATCTGAATGTCTATCGTGGCACGCAGGTGCCGCCGGAGGTCGAGCGCATCTATGAGCGCGGCTTGCAGTTCCTCGTCACGGCGCAGACGGCGGAGGGGACGTTTCCGGGCAATTACGGCAACGAGCCGGCGACCGCGGCGCTGGCCATGCTCGCCATGTTTGCCCACGGCGATGACCCGAACCACGGGCCGTATGCGAAGTCCATGAAGCGCAGCCTGGAGCACCTGCTGAAAAGCGCGGACGCGAAGACCGGCTATATCGGCAGCTCGATGTACAACCACGGCTTTGCCACCCTCGCGCTGGCGGAGGCCTACGGCGCGGTGCAGGACGAGCGCATCGGGCCGGCGCTGAAAAAAGCCGTCGAGCTGATTCTGACCTCGCAGGAAAGAAACCGCTTCAAGGCGTGGCGCTATTCGCCCGAGGCGCAGGACGCGGACTCGACGGTGAGCGGCGCGTGCTTTGTGGCGCTCATCGCCGCGCGCAATGCGGGGCTGCGCGTGCCGGACAATGCGGTCGAGGGCGCGCTGAAGTTTTTCACCGACTGCCAGACGCCGACGGGCGGCGGCATCGGCTACACCCCGGGCTCGGGTGCGCATGGCGGGGCGACCACGGCCATCGGCACGGCGGCCTTTGCCTATGCGCGGAAGAAGGATCAGCCGACGTTCACGAAGGCCTTCAAAGCCTTGCGCGACGGCGACGAGCAGAGCGGCGGGAACTACCCGTTTTACTACGAGTACTATGCGGCGCAGGCCTTTTTCCAAAGCGATGTGAAGGTCTGGGAAAAGTGGAATGAGAAGCGCATCAAGGACCTGACGGCGGCGCAGAATGATGACGGGAGCTGGGACGGCGGGCTGGGCAACGGCATCTCGACCGGACTGGGCCTGCTCTCGATCGCGCTGAACTACCGCTACCTGCCGATCTACGAGCGGTGATGAAAACGCGCGCCGCCATTTTCGCCGCAGCGCTGCTCGCGCTGGTGCCGTGCGCAGCGCAGGTGGCTGGGGGAGTGGGCAAAAACGGAACTTTCCTGGAATTGCCGCTGCCGAATTTCTCGGTAGATGAACCGCTGGCGGCCATCGAAGACCATTTGCTGAAGCGCGAGGGGTATCTTTTTCCGCCAGGAAAAAAGGACCGCACCTTGCGCCCGCTTTCGGTCATAGAACGCGAGTTGCGGCCGGCGCGGAGACTGGTGCGGAAAAACGACTTCGTGGTGGTCGGAGGCATGGGCAATCGAATCCTCCGTGCCGACGAGGGTAGCGAGGCGGACGAGGCGAATCCGGTGGCGGGGCAGATGTTGGAATTTGCGGACGGCGGCCGTCTGCACGGGACGCTGGAGGGGCTCGACGGGGTGAAAAGGGAAATCGTCTGGCGCGGGGCCGACGCTTCTGCACCGCTCACTTTTCCGCTCGCGCAGGTCAGCCACCTGGAGTTTGCCACGAAGGAGAAACCCGCCGCCAAAGTCCACGCCACGGTGCAACTCGCCGGCGGCGACTGGCTGACCGCCGACGTGACCGGGCTGCGCGACGGACGGCTCCAGCTCCGGCTCGGCGACGGCACGGCGTTGGCCGTGGAGCGCACCCGAATCGAGTGGGTGTACTTTTCCAAGACCGCTGCACCCGAATGCTACGACGGCCCGCAAAACATGTCGGGCTGGGTCTCCAACGGCGGCTGGATCTACCGCGACGGCGCGCTGCGGGCCACGCAGCCGTCGTCGGTGGGGCGGATGTTTGAGACGCTGCCGGACCAGGTGGAGTACCGTTTCGAGTTCGACCAGGGCGAGAGCCCCACGCGCGTTTTTGCGGTGCTGCTGCACGGGCCGGATGCGGCGGTGCGCGGCCTCGGCGCCGGGATGGTGCGGCTGATGATCAACGACATGACGCTGCAACTCTGGGCGCAGCGCGAGGACAGCGTAAAGCAGGAGCAGGCCGACCTTTCAAAAATCCTGCCCGCGCCGCCGAAGACGGCGGAGGGCACGCCGGTGAAACGCAAGCCGTCGCGCTGGCGCATTTTCGAGGACCGGGTGTCGGGGCGGCTGGTCGTGTTCATCGACGGGCGCAAGGCAGCGGACTGGAACACGGGCAAGGGCCGGCCGGGCGAGAATCGCGGGAGCCTGATCATTCAGCCGATGAGCGGCGCCGCGGAGCAGTCGCTCGCCAAAATCCGCGTCGCGCCGTGGGACGGCTACGTGCCGGTGGACGACGCGATGGAGGGCGTGCGGGCCCGGACGGATCAGGTGGTGCTGGTGGGCGGCGACCGCAGCGAGGGCCGCATCGAGAGCATAATGGGCGACAAAGTGAAGGTTGGCACGGCGCTGTTCGCGCGGGAGAAGGTGATGCTGCTCCGTTTTGCGAAGCCGGAGACGGTGCCGGACGAGGATTCCGCCGTGGCGCGGGTGCGGCTGGCGCAGGGCGGGGAATTCGACGCGGCGGCGGTGGCGTACCAGGACGGGAAGCTGCGGGTGCGGACGAACTTTGGCGGCGAGGCCGTGCTGCCGCTGGCGGCGCTGCGCGGGGTCGAGTTTGCGCATCTCGCGCCGGTGCCGGGGAAAAGCACGGACACGCTTGTTTTCAAAAACGGCGACCGGCTCGGCGGGACGCTGGCCACCGCGGCCAGCGGGCAGAGGCTGCGCTGGCGGGCCGCGCCCGCCACGCCGCCCGTGGAGATGGACACGGCGCGCGTGGCCGGGGTGCTCGTGGCGCCGCGCGGCGCGCCGCCGCCGGCCAGGACCGGGGTGCTGGCGCGCTGCCGGAACGGCGATTGTTTCGCCGGCGATTTGGTCGGGCTCGACGCGCAGCAGCTCACGCTGGAGAGCGGCGCGGCGGGCCGCGTGGCGCTGCCGCGCGCGGCGGTGCAGGCGGTTTATTTTTCCCATGATGGCCGGCTGCCCGTGCTCGACGGCGCGACCGAGCACGAGGTCTGGGAGGCGGGGCTGGACTTCAATCGCGCGACCGCCGAGCAGCGGAAAAAGAAGCCCGCGGACGGCAAGGCGGTGGCCGGCCTGTGGTCGTATTTCGACGGCATGTTTTCCGTGAAGCGGCCGGCGGTGGAGAAGACCAACGCCTACAACAACGGCAGCTTCAATCTCGGCCGCGTCGTGGAGGGCCTGCCCGCGCGCGTGGACTTCAGCTTCGAGGTCATCGGGAAAAAGAATCAGGTGTTTTTCTCCGCCTATCTTTTCACCGAGCCGGACAGCCCCGGCTACATGATGCAGTTCCACCAAGCCGGCCTTTTTCTCTACGATACCGGCGCGCCGCAGCAGCGCGGGCGGGGGGCCGTGCAGCAGCAGCAGATTCAGTTTGGCGACAAGGTGAAGGCCGACGTGGCGCAGCATCGCGTGCGCGTGCTGGCGGACCGGCTGACGGGTCGCATGACGATCCTCGTGGATGAGGTCGTGGTGGCAAACTTCGGGCCGAAGACGGGAGCGCCGCCGCGCAATCTCGCGCGCGGCCTGGGGCTGCTGCCGCAGCAAAATACGCCCGTCACTTTCGCCAATCTCCGGGTCGCGCCGTGGAACGGGCAGGTGCCCGGCAAAGCGCCCGTCGCCGGTGCGCCGTCCGATACCGTGCTGCTCGCGAACGGCGACGAGGCGCAAGGCGCGGTCGGCAGCGCCACGCCCGAGACGCTGCAGATCGAGGCGGAAGTGGGCGGGCTGGAGTTGCCGGTGAAACGGCTGGCGATGGTGGAATTTGGCGCGCGCGCGGCGGAGACTGCGTCCGGCGTGCGGCTGCGGCTGGGCGACGGCAGCGTCTTCACGGTCAGCGGCTACCGGATTGAAAATGACACCGTGGTCTGCCAGAGCGCGGTGGCCGGGGAAATCCGCCTGCCGCTTGGTGCGGTGCGCGAGCTGGTCTTCGCCGCGGCGACTCCGCCCGCCGCGCCCGCGCCGCTGCGACCGGACGCGAAGCCCGGCGGCGTGCGGGGCAACGCGGGGATCATCATCGACTGACGCCACCCGCGGCGCGCGGACTCCGGCCGCGCCGTTCGCGGTGGCGAGCGATTCGCTGTGCAGGTCGCCGCTTTTGCCGAAGGCCTCGGCGACGCTCGGCACATGCGACGGCTCGCTGCTGCTGAGTACGTCGGCGTCGCCCCCGTTGCCGTTCTTTTCGCGGGTGCTGAATTTCACGCCGACGAGTTTCGACACGCCATGCTCTTCCATGGTCACGCCGTAGAGGGCATCGGCGCGGGCGATGGTGCGCTTGTGGTGCGAGATGACGATGAATTGCGACTGCGCGACGAAGCGGTCGAGGATTTTGATGAAGCGGTTGATGTTGGATTCGTCGAGCGGCGCGTCCATTTCATCGAGCACGCAGAAGGGCGACGGCTTCACCATGTAGATCGAGAAAAGCAGCGCCACGGCGGTCATGGTGCGCTCGCCGCCGGAGAGGAGCGTGATGGAGGTGAGCTGTTTGCCGGGCGGTTTGGCGATGATGTCGATGCCGCTTTCGAGCGGGTCGCTCTCGTCGGTGAGCAGGAGGTTCGCTTTGCCGCCGCCGAACAGCTCCACAAACATTTCCGAGAAATTCACGCGGATTTTTTCAAACGTGTCGGCGAAGAGCGTCTTCGTGGTGTTGTTGATTTTCGCGATGGTGGCGAGCAGCTCGTCCTTCGCGTTGGCAAGGTCGGTGTTTTGCTTTTCGAGGAAGGCGTTGCGCTGCTCGAGTTCGTCGTATTCCTGGATGGCGTCGAGGTTGACCGGGCCCATCGAATCGAGCCGCTGGTCGAGTTCGCGGACCATGGTGTCGATGCGCTCCCAGTCGATGGCGAAGGCGTCGTCGCTCGCGTCGCGTAGCGCGGTCGCGTCGTCCGCGGTCTGTCCGACGGGCGCCTCGCCCGTCGAATCCGCGTTTTCAATAGCGAGCGGGGCGCTCGCGTCACCGTCGGCGGACGGGGCGTCCGCGCCACGCTGCTGGCGTTTCGCGTGGTCGCGAATGGCGACGCGCAGGCCGTGCAGGTCGCGCTCAAAGGTCGTGAGGTCGAGCTGGTAGCGCTTTTGGATGTGCTCGGTGAGCGCGGTGAGCTTCATCTCGTATTGCGCGTGCTTCACATCGAGGCGGCTGCGCTGGTCGTGCGCTTCGGTGAGCTGGTGGCGCAGGACGCGCAGGGCGTTGGCGAGTTCCTCGACGGCGGAGGCCATGCCGGCGCGCTCCTCGAGCAGCGCGGCGACGACCCTTTCGCCTTCGCCGACCTGGCCGCGCAGACGTTCGAGGTTCGTTTCGATCTCGGCGTTTTCCGCGAGCATGGAGTCGGCGCGCTGCTCGTAGCTGAGGATGTCCTGCTTCCGCGCGGCGATGAGTTCCGTCAGCTCGGCGAGGCGCGCTTCCATCGGCTGGCGCTGGTGGTGGAGCGAGGAGTGGCGCTGGCGCTCGGTGGCGACTTTGATGCGGAGTTCGTTGAGCTCGCCGCCGATTTCGTTTTCGCGGGCGCGCAGGACTTCGAGTTGGTTTTGCGTCTCGGCGCGGCGTGTCTGGAGTTCTTCGAGCTGGCCGAGCCCGCTGGCGATCTCGGCTTCGAGACCACCCACGCGGTCAGACGCCTCGCGATGCCGCGCCTCGCTGCTCACGCGCTCGCCTTCGAGGTTCTGCTGCTTGCGCTCGGTGTCCTTGGCTTCGCGCTCGACCATCGCGAGCTGGCCCCGGAGCGTGGAAACGTGGAGCGATGCGTTCTGCTTTTCCTCGCGCGCCTCGTCGAGCCGCACTTGGGCGGTTTCGATTTCGGAAAGGGTTGCGTTGCGCCGCTGGGTCACGCCTTCGATCTGCTGGTGAAACTGTGCGGCTTCGGCCTCGAGCGTGTGGATTTGGTTTTTGCGCTGGAGCACGGAGTTCACGGCTTCGCCGCTCAGGCCGCCGTGCAGGATGCCGTGGCCGGTGAGCACTTCGCCCGCGAGCGTGACGACGGCCGAGCCGCGCACCTGCGGGAACACGCGCAGCGCGGTTTCGAGGTCGGGGACGAGGACGGTATGGTTGACCAGCCGCTCGACGAGACGCTGCACCTCGGGCTGTGGTTTGATTTTTCGGATGAGCCAGTCGATCGCGCCTTCGGGCAGGTTCATCGGCTCGGCGGCGTGCTCGAAATGCTTCTCCAACTCGCGCAGCGCCAGCGCGGCCTTGCCGAGCTTTTTCGCCGTGAGCGTCCTGACGACCGACTCGGCGATCATCGCGTCTTTCATCACGATGGCCTGGAGATTGGCTCCCAGAGCGGCTTCTACGGCGGTGACGTATTCCGCCGGCACGTCGATGAACTGTGCGAGCGCGCCGAGGATGGCGGGTTTGAAAAAGTCGGGGTTGTCGAGCCCGCGGAGCACGGCCTGGGTGCCTTCGGAGAAACCTTCACCGCCTTCGTTGAGGGCGCGGAGGACTTCGAGCTTCGACTCTTTTTCGGCGAGGGTGCGCTGGGCTTCGCGGAGTTCGCGATCCACTTCGGCGAGGGCGGTCTGGCCTTCGCGGAGCTGCTGCTCGGAATGGGTCACATGGGACGTATGGGACTCATGGGCCAGTGCCGCGCGCTCCAGCTCGGCCTGGGTGTCTCGGAGGCGGTCGGTGAATTGGGTGAACGCGAAGGTGAGCTGCTCCAACTCGCCGGACAGGATGCTGAGCCGCGCCTCCGCGCCGTCGCGCTGCTGCGAGACGCTGGCGATCTGTCCGCGCAAGCCGCTGATGCGGCTCTCGATGCGCGCCGCGTCGTTGGCCACGGCGCTGATGGTGCGCTCGGCTTCCTGCCGCTGGCCGGTGAGCGCCGCGGTCGCGGCCTGCTTTTCCTCCATGATGCGCAGCTCGCCGGCGAGCATGGTGGTGATTTGCTCCAGCTCGGTGTCGGTGTCGTGGAGTTGGGTTTCGGCGATGCGAAATTTCTCCTCCGCGCCTGCCACATCCGCGCGGTAGCGCTCCACGAGCTGCGTGAATTCTTTTGCGCGCTCTTCGTTGAAAAGAACCCGGTTCTCGTGGTTCGAGATGCGTGTCTTGAGGTCGTTGACGCCCTGCCGCGCTTGGTTCAGCCGCTGCTCCATTTCCTCGAGCGCCGCGCGCTGCACCTCGACTTCGCTTTCCCGCGACTCGATCTCCTGCTCGCACTCCACCTGCCGGTCGGCGATCCGCGCCAGCTCTTGCTTCGCGGCCACCCGCTGTTCTTCCAGCGAGTCGAACTGCCGCTTCGCCGCGTGCGTTTCGAGCATTTTCAAATCGCCGATCAGCGACTGGTAGCGCCGCGCCTTTCCCGCCTGCCGCTGGAGCGAACCGATCTGCCGCTTCACCTCCTTCACGATGTCCGCGAGCCGCAGCAGATTTGCCTCCGTCGCCTCCAGCTTCCGCAGCGCCTCGCGTTTTTGGGATTTGTATTTCGTGATGCCCGCTGCCTCCTCAAAAATCGCGCGCCGATCCTCCGGACGCGACGAGAGGATCATGTCGATTTTGCCCTGCTCCATGATCGAATACGCCGAGCGCCCGATGCCTGTGTCCATGAAAAGCTGCTGGATGTCCTTTAGCCGGCAGGGCGTGCGGTTCAGCAGATATTCGCTGCCGCCGTCGCGGAAGACGCGGCGTGTGATCGTGACGTCATGCCAGTCGAGGCCGAGCTGCTCCTCGCACTCGGAAAAGGTCATCGAGACCTCCGCCATCCCCACTCCGGCGCGCGAATCCGTGCCGCTGAAAATCACGTCCGCCATTTCCCCGCCGCGCAACGCCTTGGCCGACTGCTCGCCGAGCACCCAGCGCATCGCGTCGAGCACGTTCGATTTGCCGCACCCATTCGGCCCGACCACGGCGGTCACGCCGCGGTGAAATTCCATCTTGGTTTTCGGGGCGAAGGACTTGAAGCCGAAGAGTTCGAGGGATTGGAGATACATGGCGAGTGAGGGGTGAAAGCGCGGGTAAAAGGTGGCGAACGGCGCGAAAATTAGGAGCGGGGCGTTTTGGCAGCAAGCACAATATGTGGGGGTTTGATTGTGAATAACTCACTAGATGGTGTGGTTTTGGCTGGGAGGCGGTTCGCGGAGCGGAGGGCAAAGTAGGCGGGACTTCCAAGTCCCGCGCGGCAGGAAGGGCGGAGGTGGCGGGATGGTGCGGAGCGTGGGAGCGTTGCACGGTTTTCCCCGCCACCTCGCTGCGCTCGCCCGTGTGGGACTAGGAAGTCCCACCTGCATTTTACGGCTGCACGGACTCGATGACCGGCTCCACGACAGCGGGCAGGTCGGACGGCTCCAATTTGGCGACAACTGCCGGTGCCGGTCCGGCGCTCACTCTCGCCACCACCGGGGCCGGCGCCTGCCAGATGCGGATGTAATCAATGGCGAAAAAATTGGGGAAGACCGTGTTTTCATCCGGCGCGCTCGAAGGGCCGCGGGCGGAACTGATGCTATTACTCAGCAGCACATACATCGCGGTGCTCGGCACATATTCGGCGGCGATGGTCTTGCGCACCACGCCATCCACGAACCACACCGCGCGGCCCGCGCTCCATTCGAGCGCGAAGGTATGCCAGACATTTTCAAACTCCGTCTCGGTGTCGCCGGTGCTGTCCCACAGCGTCTCGTGCATGGTGCCGTGGGCGAGGCCGTGGTGCATCTTGCGCTGGCCGCCGTAGTACTCGGCGATGTCAAACTCCGGCGGCCAGGCGGCCAAATCCTGGGGCATCAACCAGAAGCACGGCCAGAGCCCTTTGCCACCGGGATATTTTGCGCGGATTTCCACGTAGCCGTAGGTGAAAGTAAATTTGTCGTGCGTCGAAACCAGCCCCTGCGAGTAGGCGAAATCGCCCGCCGGATCGTCGCCTTTCACGTCTCGCCTGTCGGTGCGCAGACGCAGCAGGCCGTCGCCGAGCAGCACGTCCTCGTCGAGCGTGTAGCTGGAGTAGTACTCGTTGTGGTAGCGCGGACCGTGGGTGCCGACGAACGCCATCGTCGTGCTCCATTTCGTTTCATTGAGCTGCGGTTCGTCAAACTCATCGGAGAAAACCATCTTCCAGCCTTCGGGCGGCGCAGCCCTGAGGGGCGAAACCATCATTCCCACCAGGGCCGTTAGGCCGATGGCAGCGAGCGGGGAGCGGGTATGTCGCATTCGCGCTTTGGCTCATGGAAAGTACCACAAGTTGTTTTAATAGCTAGCGCGATCTGTGCCAGTCGTGCTGATGAGGAATCGGAGCCCGGTTTTTTCTCAAACCACCGGCGTGGGCATTTTGGCGAAGCGGAATTTGTCGGCGTAGCGCCCGCCATTGTGGCGGCGGCAGCAGACGAGGCAGGCGGATTTTCCGCGCAGCGGGCGCACGCGGCGCAGCTCCACGCCGCAGTGCGGGCAGCGGTAGAAATGGCGGGCGGTGAGCGCGCGGCGCGGGAGCGGGAGGTCGTGGCAGCGCTTCTCGTCGGTGAGGCCGAGGTCGCGGCAGGCCTGCTGCCACTCGCGGCCGTGCGGCGAAATGCGGTGGCGTCCAGCGCGGTGATGGGCGAGCAGATGGGCGAGTTCGTGGCGCAGGGTGCGGTCGATTTCGGCGTCGCCGAAATCGCGAAGGCGGGGGTTGAGGTTGATGAGATTTTTCCCTGCGTAGGCGGTGCCGGCGGTGCTGCGCATGCGGGTGTTCCAGCGCACGCGGACGCGGGCGGCGAGGTCGGCGCAGCCGAGGGCGAGGAGGAGGGCGCGGGCGGATCCTTCGAGATCGGCGGCGGCGTTTTTCGCGGGAGCGGCGACCGGCGCAGGGCTCTGGGGCTGGATCGCGGCTCGGAGGCGGGTGGTGAGCTGGCGGAAAAAATCGAGCTGCATGCGGCAGATTACGCGCCGCTGGGCGGCGCGAGGCGGGCGAAGATTTCGGGGAGGCGGGTGAGGGCGGTTTCGATTTCGGCGGCGGTGGTTTCTTTGCCGAGCGAAAAGCGGACGGTGGCGCGGGCGAGTTCGGGCGCGACGCCCATGGCGAGGAGGACGTGCGAGGCCTGGATCGAGCCGACCATGCAGGCGGAGCCGCTGGAGGCACAGAGGCCGGCGAGGTCGAGGTTGATGAGGAGGCTTTCGCCGTCGAGGCCGGGGAAGCTGACGTTGAGCGTGTTGGCGAGCGCTTGGTTGGGGTCGCCGTTGCGCACGGCGGCGGGGAAGGC
>JANPHJ010000083.1:0-15623 GCA_031424395.1 Chthoniobacter sp. | reverse complement strand
AGGCTGTCGAAGCGGTCGAGCAGCCCGCCGTGGCCGGGGATGGTCGCGGCCATGTCCTTGATGCCGAGGTCGCGCTTGATGCTCGACATGACGAGGTCGCCCCACTGCCCGGTGAGCGAAAGCAGCACGCCGAGCGGGATGAGATGCACCGCGCGGTCGAGCGGCGTGCCGCGGAAAATGAAATGCCCGAGCGTGGCGAACAGCGCCGTGGTCAGCACCACCGCGCCGAGCGCGCCGCCGATGGTTTTGTTCGGGCTCGTATTCGGCGAAAGTTTGCGCCGCCCGAAAGCCTTGCCCGTGCAGTAGGCGAAGATGTCGTTCAGCTCGATGCAGACGAGGATCGAGAGCTGGAGCGGCGTGCCGAGCCCGTCATTCGCTAGGAAGGAAAAATGCCCGAGGCTCACGCCGAAAAACATGAACGCCAGTACCCCGAGCGCGACGCGCTGGATGTAGCCCTTGGGCTGATCCGAAAAGAGCGAGAAGATGACGACCGCGCAGACGACGAGCGACATCAGCGCGTCGAAAAAGCCGAGCCAGTTGTCCGCGATGGCGAAGGTCACGAGCACGATGCCGAGCGCCACCAGCGCGCTGACCAGCCGTTCGCGAAACAGCCCGGTCGCCCGCGCAAATTCGCGGTAGCACAGCGCGCTCAGCACGCCCACGCCGATGATCGCGGGCAGCCGCCCGGCGACGAGCGGGACGATCATCAGCGGCGCGAGCACGAGCCACGATTTGTAGCGCGTCCACACATCGGTGCGCAGCGCGGGCGTGAGTTTGCAGAGCTTGTCGAGCGCGAGGAAAATGAGCGGCGTAATCGCGAGCACGGCGGCGATGCTGACCACGATCCAAAAACTGACGGGGTGGAGGCCGAAGATCATTTGAGAGTTAGGAATTAGCCACGGATGGGCACGGATGAAACACGGATGAAGATTTCAAAATCCGTGTTTCATCCGTGTTCATCCGTGGCTGAAAATCAGGTCTCCAAGAATTCATGGGTGCGATTTTTTCCGCAGGAAATCCGCGATGAAAGACATCCGCCGCCATGCTGTGATGAGCCCGCCGAAGATGACGAGCCAGAGGACCAGCGAGACGCCGGTAAGGGCATGCCGAAGACGGAAACGGTATCGGGAAGCGATAGAGTGATTCCATCATCGATGACGGTCACGTCACGATGCCATTCGCTCGCGACCCAGATGGGAAATAGCGCACCGAAGAGTGCAACCGCCGTCATCAGCGCCATGCGATGCGGCTTGGCCTGCGGCCCAAGGAAACACTGTCCCGCGCCCACGCTCGCGCCGAGCGCACGCACATAGGCAACGAAGACTGCAACCAGAGCAGCGGCCCAACCGAGCACCGGCACACTACCGGCCGCATAGCCAGCCCCGATGAAGATTGCCGCGTCCGAGATGCGGTCTGGCGCTTCGTTCCAAAGGTCCCCGGTCGGTCCGCCCTTGCGACCCTCGACCGCTACCATGCCGTCGAGCAGATTGGCGATGAGCCGGAGTTGGATGAAGGCCGCCGCCGCCAACCAGCAGGCCCGCATGATCCACCCATCTTGCGCCCGCCCCGTGGCCGCGAGCGCGATCCCAGCAAGCGCGCCGAAGACGATGCTCGCCGCGGAAATCGTGTTCGGTTTCACGCCGGCCCGTGCCAGCCAGGCGGCGAGGTTTTTGAAAAAAGGCCACTCGCGCGTCTTGAGCGGGCGGCGTCCGGTGGGTTCGGTCGGCATCGGTCAGCGCCCCATGAAGTACATGCCCGTGATGAGCAGCGCCATGCCGCCGATGTTCGCCGCTTTGATCGGCGTGCCGTAGGCCCAGAGCGCGATGAGCCCGGCGAAGATGAAGGTCGTGGCATAGACCGGATAGAGCGTCGTCAGCGCGCCGCCGCGCTTGAACGCGGCCACGAAAAGCACCATCACCGCCACATAGCACGCCACGCCGCCGAGCAGCCGCGCATTGGCCACGTAGCTCACCAGCCCGCCCGTCGCCCGCTCCGCGCCCGACTTGTAAAGAAACTGCCCCAGCGCGCCGAAGAGCGACGCGAGGATGAAAAAGACGATGGAGATGGCCGGGGTTCTCATCGGACGGGAACAAAGCTAGCGAAGCCGAGGCCCCGTACGAAAGCGCGGAAATCCTCCGCACGACGTAGGGCTGTGATTGAAAGCGGTACCGCTGGAAAGTGCTCGTCCGGGGGTGGAGCGCACAGCCAGTTCTCAGGCATCCGCTACCCAATCGCATCCGGGGCTTGCCCCAGCGCAACTTTCAGCCGCGCGATTTCGTCGCGCATCTGGTCGCGGCGGCCTTGGAGGACGTTGACGTGCTGCTTGGCGCGTTCGAGGCCGGCTTTGACGGCCTCCAGCTCAGACTTGAGCGCGTCGCGCTCGGACTCCACGGCGTGCAGATGATCGAGCCCCTGCTCGAGCTGAATCTCGATGGAACCGGCGGCCGATTTCACGGCCTCGCGCTCGCTGCGCGCCTGCTGGAGCTGCTCGGAGGCCACGCCGAGTTCGGTGTTCACTTTGGCGAGATTCGCGGAAAGCCGGTCGCGCTCACCGGCCAGCGTATGACTCTTTTCCTGGGCCGCGGCGAGGGCTTTCTCCACTTCCTCGGTGCGGGCGCGCTGCGCCTTTTCCTGTTCCTGCGCCTGCGCGACTTTCACGAGCGCTTCGCGGATCCCCGCGTCCTTCGCCGCGAGGTCCGCGGCGATTTTCTCGCGCTCGCCATCCGCGGCTTGCATGGTCTGGCGCAGCGCGGCGAGTTCTTGCTGCGCGGTTTGCAGTTCGGCGGTCAGCGCGGTGGTGTGGGCCTGCGCCTCGCCGGCGGTGGCGTCGAGTTGCTCGCGGGTCTTGATGGCGGCGTCGAACGCGGTCTGCAGCGCCTGGTGGTTTTGCTGCGCGCCAGCGAGCGCAGCGTCCTTGTCCGTGAGTTGCCCGCGCAATTCGGTGCTGGCGGCTTGGGCGGCTGCGAGCGCCTGCGCGACTTCGGCCACTTCGCGCTCGCGCTGGTGCAGGCTGTCGAGCAGCCCGTCCACGCGGCCTTGCAATTCCTTCGCTTCCTCGTCCGCCTCGGCGTGCGCACCGTGGGTGCGCTCATGTTCCGCGGTGGCTTCAGCGGCTTCCTGCTTGAGCCGGGCGAGCTCGTTTTTCGCCGCCTCCATGGTCAGCGAAGCCTTTTGCAGAGCCTCTTCGCGGTCGGTCACCTGTTTGCGCGCCTCGTCGCGCTCGATGGTGATGGCCTCCATATTTTTCCGCACCTCCGCAAGATTCTGCGCCGAGCGATCGGCCTCGCCCTTGGCCGTGTCCAGCGCCTTGGAGGTGGCGTCGAGTTCGCCCTGCAGTTTCGACGCCTCATTCTGGAAAGAGGTCAGGTTTTGCGCCGACTCGCCCGCAGCGGTCAGGTGAACGCGCAGCTCTTCGCGCTCGCGCTCGGCGGCGACCACGCGCTCGGCCTGCCGCGCTACCTTGGCGCGTTCCGTTTCGATGGTGCGCTGGGCCTCGGCGAACTGCGCCTTGAGCGCCTCGCTTTCCTTCTCCGCCGCATTTGTCCGCTCCTGCAAATTGCCAGGCGCAGCCGCTCCGCCTAGCGCGAGAAGTTCCAATTCTGCGTCCCGTTCCGCCGCGAGCCTCTGCAAGCCGTCGCGTTCCGCGGACACTTTGGCGAGCTGTTCGCGCAAGCCCGCCAGTTCCTGATCCGCGACGCCGGGCTTCGGCACCTCGGCTTCCTGCGCGGCGAGCCGGCGGGCGAGCGTCGCCCGCTCCTGGCGCTCGCGCGTGAGTTCTTCGCGCGCGGTTTCCAGCTCGGTCTGGAAGCGGCCCTCGGCGTCCTTCAGGCGGTTCAGTTCCAGCCCGGTCGCGCGCAGCCCGTCGCGTTCGCGCGCCGTCGTGGCGAGATCATCGCGCAGCCGATTCACCTCGGTTTTCGCACGGTCGCCTTCGGCGCGCAGTTTCGCCGCCTCGTCCAGCGCGGAGGTCAGCTCGCGCTGTTTCCGGTCCAGCTCCTCGTAGGCGCTGCCCGCCGCGCCTGCGCCCACGGCCACGGCCTGCCGCCGGGTGACGAGCTGCACGGCCGCGCCGGTCTGCGCGGGGATGACGAGCGCGCTGCGGCAGCTCGGGCAGTCGATCTGCATGCCAGCGGCGCCGTCGTCCACGAGGATCTTCTGGTCGCATTCGGGGCAGTGAAACTTGATGTCGGCCATAAGCGTGGGTGGGTGGGAGAAGATGCGGGTCGCGCGCGAGCAGGGCTTTTAGCTACCAGCGGTGGCGGGGCCGCGCAAAGGCTCCTTTGGGAAAAAAATCTGCGGTTGAGAAAACCGCCCGCCGCGTCACTTTCACCGCACCCGCCATGAAAAAACTCGCCTCTTTCCTTTGCGCGCTGCTCCTCACCCCGCTCATGGCGCTGGCCGGGGAGAAATTTCCCCACATCAGCCTAGCCGACTTGAAAAAGGCCATCGCCGAAAAGCGGGTCACGCTCATCGATGTAAACGGCTCCGAGACCTACCAGGCCGGCCACATTCCAGGTGCGCTGGACTTTGAAACGGCCGAGGCCGCGCTCGCCGCGAAACTCCCCGCCGACAAGACCGCCCTCATCGTGGCCTATTGCGCCGACGAGCAATGCAGCGCCTTCGCTTTTGCCGCCGAAAAGGCCCGCGAACTCGGCTACACCAACGTGCAGCACTACGCGCCGGGCATTCTCGGGTGGAAAAAAGCGGGCGAGAAAGCGGCCGCGGGGAAGTGACCTCTTTCGCCCTTGCCAGTCACAGGCCCTCGCACCCACTTTCCCGCGCCGTGTCCGACGCCACTCTTTCCGCACCTATCCTCGACATCCCGCCCGGCGACTTCGCCGCCTACATTTTCGACTGCGACGGCACCCTCGCCGACACCATGCCCACGCACTACCGCGCGTGGCAGACCGCGCTCGGGGAAAACGCGCGCGAGTTTCCCGAGGCCATGTTTTACGAACTCGGCGGCGTGCCCACCGCCCGCATCGTGGAGATCCTCAACGAGCGCCACGGCTACGCCATGCCCGTGGCCGCGACCGTCGAGCACAAGGAGGCGCTCTTTCTTTCTATGAGCCACGAGATCGCCGCCATCGAGCCGGTCATCGCGCTGGCGCGGAAATACCACGGCGAGAAGCCGCTCGCCGTTGCCTCGGGTGGACACCGCCGCATCGTCATGAACACGCTGCGCGCGCTCGGCATCGCCGATCTTTTCCAGGCCATCGTCTGCTCCGAGGACTACCAGCGCGGCAAGCCCTCGCCCGACCCTTTCCTCGAAGCCGCCCTGCGCCTCGGCGTGCCGCCCGAGCGCTGCCTGGTCTTCGAGGACACCGCCACCGGCATCGCCGCCGCCACCGCCGCCGGCATGCAGAGCGTGCTCGTGCCGCCGCCGCGGCGGTAGCAGCGAACGGTCATTTTTTCCGCCGCTCGGCGGCGCTGGAGTAGAGCGAGACGGCGAATGGGACAAGGTAGGTGAGCGGGATTTTCCACGCATGCGCCGGCAGGTGGCCGGCCAGCAGGGCGTCGCCGCTGTTGATGAGATTGAGCGCGGTGCCGACGAGCAGGGCGACTTTGAAAGCGCGGACGTACATGAGCCAGTCATGCGGGCAAAATAACGGTCAGCGCAACTGCGCGCTGCATTTTGCTCCAAGGTCGCAGCTTGCCGCGCGGGCGGCGCTGGCGTGAAATGCGTGCCCGTCCATGTCGTCCACCGCCCTCTTTCGCACGCTGAAGCAGTCGTTTGGCTACGACACATTCCGACCGCTGCAGGAGGAGATTATCACCGATGCGCTGGCTGGTCGCGATGTCTTCGCGCTGCTGCCGACGGGCGGCGGAAAGTCGCTGTGCTTTCAGCTCCCGGCCTTGATCCGCGAGGGATTGACCGTCGTGGTCTCGCCGCTCATCGCGCTGATGAAAGACCAGGTCGATGCGCTCACGGCGAGCGGCGTGGCGGCGACGTTTTTGAACTCCACGCTCGGGGCCGACGAATCGCGGCGGCGGTTGCGCGGGCTTTTCAACGGCGAATACCGCCTGCTCTACGCCGCACCCGAGCGGCTGATGCTCGACGGCACGATGGACATGCTGCGCAAGTGGAACGTCGCGCAGTTTGCCATCGACGAGGCGCACTGCATTTCGGAATGGGGCCACGATTTCCGGCCCGAGTACCGCCAGCTCGCGAAGCTGCGCGCCATCTTTCCCGACGTGCCTTTTATGGCGCTCACCGCCACCGCCACGGAGCGCGTGCGCGGCGACATCGTGAAGCACCTGCGCCTGCGCGAGCCGCAGCTTTACGTGGCGAGCTTCAACCGGCCGAACCTCAGCTACCGCGTCATGCCAAAGGCGCGGCCCTACGAGCAGACGCTCGCTTTCGTCCGGCAGCGCAGGGGCGAGTGCGGCATCATCTATTGCGCGAGCCGCAAGGCGACCGAGAGCGTGGCGGAAAAACTCGTGGCCGACGGCATCGCCGCGCGGCCTTACCACGCGGGGCTGGACGACAAGGTGCGGTCGCGCAATCAGGAGCTTTTTCTGCGCGATGAAATCCACGTCATCTGCGCGACGATTGCCTTCGGCATGGGCATCAACAAGCCGAACGTCCGCTTTGTCCTGCATTACGATCTGCCGAAAAATGTCGAGGGCTACTATCAGGAAACCGGACGCGCCGGACGCGACGGCCTGCCGAGCGAGTGCCTCCTGCTTTTCAGCTCCGGCGACGTGGTGAAGCAAAACACTTTCATCGACGAAAAATCCGGCGACGAACAGCGCGTCGCCCGCGAGCAGCTCCAGCAAATGGTCCACTACGCGGAGTGCGCCGCGTGCCGCCGCGCCGAGCTGCTGCGCTATTTCGGCGAGGAATTTGGCGAGCCAAACTGCGGCGGCTGCGACAACTGCCTCGAACCGCGCGAGACCTTCGACGGCACGCTGGCGACGCAGAAATTCCTCTCGTGCATCTTCCGCCTGCGCGCGGCTTCGTACTCCGGCGAGGCCAGTTTCGGTTTGAACCACATCATCGAAGTGCTGACCGGTGGCGCGTCGGAGAAGATCGTGAAATGGGGGCACGAGAAGGTTTCGACCTACGGCATCGGCAAGGAGCACTCGCGCGCCGAGTGGGCGGCGCTCGGGCGCGAGATCATCCGCCTCGGCTACTGCGTGCAGTCGGCGGAGAAATTCAGCACGCTGGAACTGACCGACGCGGGCCGAGAACTCCTGCGCGCCCGCCGCACCGTCACCCTCACGCGCCCGCCGCCCGAGCCGGATCGCAGCCGCGGCGACCGCACCCGCCGCGCCGGCGAGATCGCCTGCGACGAAGCGCTTTTCGAGCAGCTCCGCACCCTGCGCAAGGAAATCGCCGACGCGCGCGACGTGCCCGCCTACATCGTGTTCTCCGACGTTTCGCTCCGCGTGATGGCGCGCGAATACCCGACGACCGAGCGCGCCTTCGCCAATATCACCGGCGTCGGCACCAAGAAGCTCGATGAGTTCGGCGCGCAGTTCATGGACGCGATTCAGAAATACCTGCGCGAAAAACCGCGCGAGGTTTTCGCCGACGAGCTCGACCAGTTCCACGGCCCGCCGCCAAAAAAAGTCACCGTCGGCACCTCGCGCGAAAGCTGGCGGATGTTTGCCGCCGGGCAGTCGTTTGAGGCCATTGCCCGCGCCCGCGGCCTCAGCGCACAGACCGTGGTGAAGCACGTCGCCGACGCCATCGAGGCCGGCGAGCCGTTCGATGCCGACGCGCATTTTTCCAAAGCCGAGCAGGCGGAACTCGAAGCTGCGTTTGTCCAGCACAGCGACTTCGCCCTCGCGCCGCTGAAGGAGGCGCTGGGCAACCGCTACGACTACTCACGCCTCCACCTCTACCGCGCCGCCCGCCGCGCGCGGCAGCGGTAACTACTCCGCGGCCTCTTTGAGCGGCACTTCGAGCTGCTGGAGCACCTCGAAGACGTGGCGAATCAGCCCCTTGTAATGCTGCTGCACGACCAGGTCGTTAGACTCTTTTTCCAGCGCAAGAAAATCCGCGTAATCCTCCTGCAGCTTGAGCGCGAGCAGCGTGCGGAGCTGCGCGGCGCTATCGCTCACGGGCTCACCGGCCATCGCGCCCGTGCTGGTGGCGAGGTCTTCGCTGTGCTGGCGGAATTCCGTGATCTGCGTTTGCAATTCGACGTTGCGCGCTTCGAGCTGCTGGTTGAGCCGCGCGAGTTCCTCGGGCGTCGGCGCACCTTCGATGATGACGCCGGCCGGTTTCTCCGCGCGACGCGGGCGCTCCTCCCGCGGACGCGCTTTGGCCTGCGCGAGTTCGGCGCGCAAGCCCTGCACATGCTGGTCGATCTGACGAAGCGCGGTGGCGAGGTCGAAACGCGCGCCACTGCTGCTCGCGGCATTGCGCGTTTCATAGACCGGGCGCTCCCGCTGGCCTTCCCGTTCGCGCCGCGGCTCGCGAGGCTCCTGCGGTTCCTGCGGCTTTTGCGGACGCGGCACATAGACTGGGCGCTCTTTCCTCGGCGGCTCGGCTGTTTCTTCAGACGGCTCACGCTCGTCACGATCTTCATCGTCCTCGTCATTCCGCTCTGCATGTTCGGCGGAAACCTCACCCGCTTCCGCTCCTCCATCTGCCTGCGGATCGGCTCCGGCACTTGCTTCCGGGCCGCCGGGCTTCAGGACCGCGAGGATTTCCTCCGGCAGTTCCGCGAGCTCTTTGCGCAGCGCGCCCTGCCAGCGGCCGCTCCAGCGGCTCACGGCTTTTTTCACCGCTTCGAGGGCTTCCTCGTGCAGTTTGCCGAGCCGCCCGTTTTCCTGCGCCCATTTCAAAATGCCGAGCTGCGTGAGCGGCGGATGCGGCAGCGTGAAGACCGACATGACCGCGCAATGCACCAGCACATCGGCCTCGGCGGGCTTCAGGTCAGCGAGCGGGAGCTGCGCCACCCACGGCTTCGCGCGCCCGATGAAGACGTTGGAAAAAATCTGCGCGTGCTTCGGCGCGAGCGCGCCCGAGTCCTTGTCGCGCATCTCCTTGGCCACGGCCACGGCCACCTTCAGCGTCACCGGCGCGTCCACTTTGAAAAGCGCGCGCGCCACGCTCAGCCGCATGCGCCGCGCGGCATCGGTCTCGTCCTTGCCCAGCCCGGCGAGGAGCTGCGTGCGAAAACCCGCCGTCAGCTCCGGCCACACCTGCTCGATGGCCCGCACGCCCACGATCCACGGCACCTTCGGCAGCGCATCCACCGCGCGCGTCACCCCGGCGCGTCCGCCGAGCAGCGCTTCCTTCAGCAGCGCGGTCATGCGCTCCTCGTCCGCTGGCGAAAGCCGTGCGCGCTGTGAAGCCTCGGCGAGTTGCGTGAGTTCGTCGGGCTGCCCCGCTTCGCCGGGCGCGGCTGGCGCGTCGTCCGTCGGCTCCTGGGGCGGTGCGTCCTCGGCAGTGGGTGCCTCGGCAGTTAGCTCCACGTCAGGCGCGGGCAAAGTTTCGAGCGGGAGTTCGGACGAGGGTTCGTCGGCGGGAAGGTTGGTGTCCATGAATGAAAAATTCGCCGCAAGACAACGGGCGCACCCCGGCGAACGCGAGGAAAAAAGCGGCCGGCCTGCTCACTTCGCCCCTGCCGCCGGCGGCGCGTCGTAGGCGGCCCAGAATTCGGCGGCGGGGCGGTAGGGTTCGTCGTCGCAGGCGATGAATTGCAGCGTGGGATGGTGGCGCAAGGGTTCGAGCAGCTTGCCGAGTTTGGAGACGCGGAGTTTTTCCAGCTTGGGGAGGTCGAGGAGCGGGGCGAGGTCTTTCAGGGGGTTGTGGTGAATGAACAGCTCCGCGATCGGCGTTCCGCGCAGCGGTGTCAGATCGCTCACGTTGTTCCAAGTGAGAAGTAATTCCTTCAGTGGCTTGCCACTCAACGGCGAAAGATCGCTAATCCGGTTTTTGTCGGCTTGCAGGAAGCGCAATGGGGCCTTTGTGAGAAAACCCAAATCCGAAACCCCGGTATCTCCCATTGAGACAACACGGAGTTTCATTCCCCGGAGGACAGACAGATCAGCTATTTTATTTCCGCCGAAATTGAATTCTTCGAGCGGTAATCCGTGGAGCGCAGAGATATCCGTCACATTGGTTTGAGCAATACATAAACGGCGAAGTGACATCCCTCGCAGGGGCGCAAGATCGGCGACCTGTGTGCGCTGGATTTCGAGATTTGTCAGCGACATTCCACGGATCGGTTCGAGGCTAGATAGGCTCTTGTAAGGCTCTCCCCAAGTACCGATTACGAGATCATCAATGGACAGACCAGCGAGTGGTTCCACGGTCGCGACGGGAAGCGCCCTCAGATCCACACGAATATCACCAGTCTCTTCAATTGAGACATTTCCTCCGTCTTTCCCCAGCCAAGCGTCGAGCCTCTGGAGAACGAGCAACTTTCTTTCTTTCGCGCCGAGTTGCAGCTTGCGGCTGACGGCGACGGACTCGCCAGCAGCTCCCTCTTTCACGAGATGATCCCATAGTTTCCGTCCCATCTCGGTCGGCCAATTCGCACGGGGCGGCATGGCGGCGAGTTTTTCGACCGTCGGGAGGATGGCGGCCAGTTCGGCGTGGGCGGGGTCTTTCTGGGCGAGGCGGAGGGCGGCGGCGGCTTCGGGGAGACGATCCAGGCCGATGAACAGCCAGGCGCGACGCCAGTAGCCCGGCAGGTGCGCGGGGTCGAGCGCGAGGGCGGCATCGAGCTTCTCCAGCGCGGAGTCGAAACGCTGGAAGCCCGCTTCGCTCTCGGCGAGCTGGCGCAGGGCGGGGGCCTGCCGGCGCAGGGCCAGGTTCGCGCGCTCGGCGCGGCGGCCTTCGACGATGGCCTGGGTGCCGAGCGTGGTCCCGACTGCGAGCACGGCGGCGAGACCGAGGGCGGTGGCTTTGTGCCGCCGGACGAGCAGCGCGATCTGCCGCCACGCGCCCGCCTTTTCCGCGCTGGTGGCGAAGCCGGTCTGGTAGGCGAGCAAATCCGCCTGCAAGTCTTCGACGCGCCGGTAGCGCGTGGTTTTTTCAAAAGCCAGCGCCTTGCTCACCACGGCCACGAGCGAGTCGGGAATGCGTGGTAGCGGCAGTCTGCGACCGTCGCCATTTTTGCGGGCGGAAGTGGCGGGCGTCGTCGCGGGGTGTTTCCGGCGGTCATAGACCGCCGCTACCAGCGGCTCGATCTCGCCGCGCGAAACCTTGCCGACGATGTCCATCGCGTCGGTGCCGGTGTAGGCGGGGCGCAGGGCGAGGATTTCAAAGAGGATCGCGCCGAGGGCGTAGATGTCGCTGCGGGCGTCGAGGGATTCGATTTCGCCGCGGGCCTGCTCGGGGCTCATGTAGGCGGGCGTGCCCATGATGCTGCCGGTCACGGTGGCGCCCACCTCGGGCTCGGCGGCGCGGGCGCTGAGGACGGCGCTGCGGTGGTGGCCGGGGTCAGCAACCCCGGCTCCAGCGGCGCTGCCACTCGCGTTTGGGGCGAGCACCTTTGCCAAACCCCAGTCCATGACGAGCACGCTGCCGAAGTCGCCGAGCATGAGGTTCTCGGGCTTGAGGTCGCGGTGGATGACGCCTTTGGCATGGGCGAAAGCGAGGGCGTCGCAGACTTTTTGGAAAACGGTGAGCAGCACCGGCAGCGGATATTTTTCCGCCGTCGCGGCGGTGCCGGCGGCGAGGAGTTCCAGCACCTTTTTCAAGGTGATGCCCCGGACCATTTTCATGGTGTAGAAAACCTGCCCCTGCTCATCGACGCCGAGTTCGTGGATGGGGACGATGTTCGGGTGGTCGAGCTGGCCGGTGATCCTGGCCTCGTCGATGAAGCGGAGCACGTCGGCCTCGCCGGCGCTTTCGAGCATGACTTTCATGGCCACGGTGCGATCGATGGCGCACTGGCGGGCGTCGAGGATGGCGCCCATGCCGCCCTGCGCGATGACGCCGCCGATGGCGTAGCGTTTTTCCGCCAGCAACTCCGCGGGCAGATGCCGCGCGATGGCGGCCTGCGCGGGAGCGAGCGAGACGCCGGGCTCAGTGGGGGCGCGCTGGCGGCGGACTTCGAGGGTGAGGTCGGGGCCGAGGCGGATGCTCTGGTTCGGGAAGAGGCGGGTGGCGGCGGTGACGGGCTGGCCGTTGACGAAGGTGCCGTTGCTGCTGCCGAGGTCTTCGAGCAGGAGGTGGTCGTAGTTGATGGTGAGCCGGGCGTGGTGGCGCGAGAGCAGCGGGGTGTCGGCGCGAAGATCGGTGCCCGCCTCGCGGCCGATGACGTACTCGCCGGGCGGCAGGGTGGCGCGGGCCAGCTCGAGGCCGTCGTGGGTGAGGATGACTTCCGTGAGCGGGACGTGCATGGGAGAAAGGATGAAGGCGGAGAGCCCAAGAATTTTGCAACGCAAAAACAGAGACGCGGAGGAAGCGTCCAAGGTTTTTCTTTCGCCGCGCGACGGCGGGCATGTAGCCTGCGCGCCCTATGGCCACTCCCACCGCTGAAAAAAATCAGGAAGAAAGCAAAGTCACCATCGCGCGGAACAAGAACCTCGATCTCGCCATTCAGCAGATCGCCAAGGATTTCGGCGACGGCGCGATCATGCGGCTCGGCGATTCGACGCACATGGAGGTGGAGGTCATCCCCACGGGCAACATCCTCATCGACCGCGCGCTCGGCGTTGGGGGCTTTCCGCGGGGGCGCATTGTGGAGGTTTTCGGGCCGGAGTCGTCGGGTAAAACCACGCTCACGCTCACGCTCATCGCGCAGGCGCAAAGGCTCGGCGGGCTCGCGGCGTTCATCGACGTGGAGCACGCGCTCGATCCGCAATACGCGAAGAAGCTCGGCGTGAATCTCGACGACCTGCTCGTCTCGCAGCCCAGCTCGGGCGAGGAGGCGCTGCGCATCGTCGAGACGCTGGTGCGCTCGAATGCGCTGGATGTGATCGTCCTCGATTCCGTGGCCGCGCTCGTGACCAAGCAGGAACTCGAAGGCGAGATCGGCGACTCCACCGTGGGCGCGCAGGCGCGACTGATGAGCGCGGCGATGCGCAAGCTGACGGCGCTCATTTCCAAGGCGCGGACGATCGTCGTTTTCACGAATCAGATTCGCGAAAAGATCGGCGTCATGTTTGGCAATCCCGAGACCACGCCCGGCGGCAAGGCGCTGAAATTTTACTCCAGCGTGCGCGTGGACATCCGCCGCATCGGCGCGATCAAGACCGGCGACGGCGTCGTCACCGGCAACCGCACGAAGGTCAAGATCGTGAAGAACAAGGTCGCGCCGCCGTTCACCGAGGCGGAGTTCGACATCATGTACAACGAGGGCATCTCGCTCACCGGCTCGCTGCTCGATCTGGCTTTGGAAAAAGGGATCGTCGAGAAACGCGGGAGCTGGCTCAGCTACAAAGGCACCCAGCTCGCCCAGGGCCGCGACGCCGCGAAAGAAGTCCTGCGCACCAACGCCGAGATGTACGCCGAGATGTACGCCGCGGTGATGGTGAAGCTGGACGAGGACAAAAAGTAGCGCGCAGCGGCCCTGACGCGCCGACAAACCACTCGCGCCTCAGATACCATCTGATACCCTGCGCCCATGAAAACGCTCAACGTCACCGAGGTCGCGCGAAACTTCAGTTCGGTCATGGACACCGTTGAATCCGAGCAGGAGGAAATTGTCCTCATCCGCAATCACAAGGCCATCGCCCGCCTCGTGCCCGAGCCCGCCGCGCAAAACGCCCTGGAGGTTTTCGGCGACCTCTACCGGACGCTCGACGAGGCCACCGCGGACGCTCTTTCAAACGCCGTGCAGAAAACGAAAACTTCCAAGCGCGGCTCCTTGGGCGAACTCCACAATCCGTGGGCTTCCTAATTGATACGAACCTCTGGATTGCCGTCGAACGGGGCCGACTCAGCGCCGCCGACATCCATGCCATCACCCGGCAAGCTCCCATCTACCTGTCGCCCGTGAACCTCGCGGAACTTCGCTTCGGCATCGGGCTGATGAAGGACGCAAAGCAAAAGCAGCGCGCCACCGCCATGCTGCGCCGCCTCCGGCGCAAACCGCTGCTTCGCATCACCGGCGAAACTGGCGAAGTCTTCGGCACGCTCGCCGCGCAAATGCAGCAGGCCGGACGCGGGGCGGGCTTCCGCATCCAAGATCTCTGGCTCGCCGCCCAAGCCATCCAGCGCAGTTTCACCGTCCTGACTGCCAACGCGAAAGACTTTCAAGACGTGCCCGGATTGAAGTTCCTCAGCGTACCGATTCCGTGAACCGCCCCGCCTTTCGCCTCACTCTCCTCGCCCTCGCCCTCGGCGCGCTTTGCAGTTGCGGGCGCGTGCCGGATCGGGCGGAACTGGTCTTCATCAATGGCGCGGAGCCCGAGCTGCTCGACCCGCCGCTAAGTACTGCGCAAGCCACAAGCCGCCTGATGTACGCGCTGTTCGAGGGGCTCACGGCCTTCGACAGCAAGGGCGTGCCGCAGCCCGGCGTGGCCGAGCGCTGGGAGATTTCCGCCCACGCGCTGCACTACACTTTTCACCTGCGGCACGATGCCAAATGGAGCAACGGCGATCCCGTGACGGCGGACGATTTCCTCTACTCCTGGCGGCGCACATTGCTCCCATCGACGGCCTCCGAGTACGCCTACCAGCTCTACTACATCCGCGGGGCGAAGGATTTCGGCGAGGGCAAGACGAGGGATTTTTCGACCGTCGGCGTGCGCGCGCCCGATCCGTTCACTATCGAAATCACGCTCGAAAGTCCGACGCCTTTCTTCCTCGATCTGTGCGCCTTTGCCACGCTGCTGCCGGTGCATCGCGGGACGGTGGAAAAGCATGGGGACTGGGCGAGCAAGCCCGCGCATTTCACCGGCAACGGTCCTTTCACGCTCAAGGAATGGCGGCCCTTTGACCGCGTGCGGCTGGTGAAAAATCCGCGCTACTGGGACGCGGCGCGCGTCTGGCTCAACAGCGTGGACGTGCTGCCCGCTCCACGGCCGAACACGGCCTACAACTTCTACGCGACCGGCATCGCCGACCTGATGATGGACAAGGGACTCGCGCCCACCCCGCTCATCGGCGAGCTGAAAAAGCGCCCCGACTTCCACGCCGCGCCGTTCCTCGGGAATTACTTCTTCCGCTTCAACGCGAAGCGGAAGCCGTTCAACGACGCGCGCGTGCGCCAGGCCTTCGCGCTCGTTGTGGACAAGCCGTATCTCGTCGAGCACATCACCCGCGCCGGCGAGGTGCCCGCCACCAGCTTCGTCCCGCCCGGCGCTGGCAATGGCTACGAGCCGCCACCCGGCCCGGCGCGCGATGTGGAAAAAGCCCGCAAACTTTTGGCGGATGCCGGTTACCCCGAGGGCCGCGGCTTTCCCGTCGTCTATTACCTTTACCGCTCCGACTCCGATCTCGATCAGGACATCGCGGTCGAGCTGCAAAACATGTTCCGCCGCGATCTCGGCGTGACCATCCAGCTCGCGCGGCAGGAGTGGACCGTCTATCTCAACTCGCAGAGCAAGCTCGACTACGACCTCTGCCGCTCCTCGTGGGTCGGCGACTACAACGACCCGAACACTTTCCTCGACATGTTCCTCACCGACGGCGGCAACAACCGCACCGGCTGGAGCAGCGCAAAATATGACGGGCTCCTCGCCGCCGCCGCGCGCGAAGTGGACCC
>JANPHJ010000082.1:0-9521 GCA_031424395.1 Chthoniobacter sp. | reverse complement strand
CCATCCGGCGCATTGGCGAAATTCAGCGGGCGGAAACACGGATCGGTCGAGCGGAGAAACTCGGCCTTCGCCTCCTCGTGCGGATTGCTCAGCACGGTGAAACCTTCCTTCGACTCGATCTTCGCCCGCCGCACCAGCCGTCCGACCGGCTCGCCGAAGAACAAGTCCCCGCGCAGCTCCGCGGGCAGCCGGTCGCCGCGATACACGTCGCCGCCCGTGGTCGCCGTGAAATGATTCACCGTCCCATCCGCGCGGTGCCGCGCGTGCCCGCCCTGCACGTCGGCCATGCCGATGGCCGGCCACACCTCCATGAAGCCCGGCGCCATTTGCTCCTTCGGATTGAACGCGCCGTACAGCACCGGCTGTTGAAAACTCTGCGGCCCCTGCTCCCCGCCCGCGTTCATGAAAAACATCTTTCCGAAGTCGTCCTGGCACAGCCCCCACTGCCCGCCGTTCGCCGCCGTCGGCTCCTTCACCGCGCCCGCCGGGGTCCAGCGCAGCCGGTAGTTGTTGTAGGTCGAATACAGGCAGTTATCGATGCCCCACAGCAGCCCGTTCGGCTGATGCTCCAGATTTCCCCCGCGCGGCCCGCCGGTGAAAAACGGCTCCTTTTTGTCTGCCACGCCGTCGCCGTCCGAGTCCGTGTAGGTGAACAGATCATTCGTGTCCGTCTCCCCCACGATGATGCGCCCTTTGTCCAGCGCCACGAGCATCCGCGGCAGCACCAGCTTGTCGATGAAGACCGTGTGCTGGTCATACACGCCGTCGCCTTTCGACGACCAATGCAGCGAGATGCGGCTCGTCTTCGACAGCTCATCCTTGCCGTCGATCTCCTGCATGTAGCTGCGAAACTCCGCGACAAAAACGCGCCCGTCGCCGTCGAACGCCGTGATCACCGGCTCCTTGATGTCCGGCTCGCTCAGCACCAGCTCCAGATGGTAGCCCGGCGGCAGTTGGAAAGTCTTCGCCTCCTCTTGCGCGCTCAGCGCCTTCACCGGCGGCTTGGGTGGAAAATCGTCCGGCTTTTCCGCGGGCTTGTCGGCGGCGAAAGTGCTGGCGCACAGCATGGCGAGCGCGGTGCAGACGGGGCGGAGGGGCGGAGTCGGGAGGTGTGTCATGGGCGAGGGCGGGAAGATGAGCACGGTTAAAAGACGCGGCCAAGCGGAACCTTAGCGGCGTTGAATTCCGTGGCCGGGTGCTCCACCCGGCGGCCTTCACGGCAGGCTGATGCGGATGCGGTAGTAGCGGGGTGCGGCAGTGGGCGCGGGGTCGGGCCAAAAATAGGCGGGATTGGCGGTGGGGACGGTGAAGCTCGCGCCGGTGTTGCCCCAGGTGGTGAAGTTGGCGCTGGTTTCGATCTGGTAGCGGCGGTTCGGGATGACGGGGAACTGCAGCCGCCACGTCCCGGCGCTGGGCGCGATGATCGGGCGCAGCAGGGTGCCGTCATTCGGGTCGGCGGGATCGAAGTCGGCGAGAAATTCCAGGACGTTGGGGATGCCGTCGCCGTCCTTGTCGCCGAACGCGCCGTTGTCGCCGTCGGGGTTGTTGGGATCGAGGCGGTTTTGGTTTTCCCAATAGTCGGGCAGCCCGTCGCCATCGCTGTCTAGGATCGCGCCGGGCGCGGCTTTCACGTCGCGGATGTCGGTGAGGGAAATGTTGCCGCGCTGCCAGGTGGCGCGGACCTCGTGGAGGTCGGCGGGGTTGCCGGTGTAAAAGTTGGGGAAGCGGAAGGAGAGCGCGCTGTCGCTCGCATTTTCATTGGCGATGAAGGTGTAGCCCGCACGCGGGAGCAGCGTGCCGTCGAGGGTGATGGTGAATTCGCTGACCATTTGCGCGGGCGGGACGGGGTTGCCGGAGATGAAGCCGAGGCTTTTGTCGAAGGCCACTTTCGCCACGTAGCTCGGATCGACCACGGTGCCGTCGGCCGCGGGAAAGGCGATGCGGTAGTTGACCGCGTAGCCGGTGTTGACGTTGCGCGTGAGGGTGGTGAACCAGCCGGCAGCATCGGTGAGCGTGTTGTTGGCGGAGGACGAGGCTTCGCGCAGCCGCGCATAGACGATGGCCACGCCGCCGGTCGGGATGTTTTTGAAATCGAACCGCCACTCGCGCGCCAGGCCGGTGCTGCCGAGTTGCGTCGGGGTGACTTCCGTGGCGGCGGCCCAGTTGCCCGGGCCGTTGCCGTTGGCGGCGGAGTTGTTTGCGTCGTTGGTGTCGAGGATGTTGAACTGCACGCCGGTCACGCTCGCGTCGGTGAGGACGACAAAACCGTAGGTCGAACCGCCGATGGTCGCACCCTCCGTGGGGAAGGACACCTGCCCGGCGGGCGGCGCGATGTCGTAGTAAAAGGTCTGCGTGGCCGTCTTGTAGAGCGCCGCTTTGCCGCTGCGGCTGAGGAAGGCGCGGGTGCGGAGGACATGGAAGCCTTCGCTCAGCCCGCTGCGGCGCTCGCCATTGTCATCGTGCGGAAAGACGGTGGCGGTGGTGGCGTTGAAGTTGGTGATTTGGAAAATGGTCTCCATGCTTTTCTTTACGGCGACGTCCGTGGGGGAAAATGGAAAACGGCTCGCGGCGCTCGTGTGCAGCGAGCCGATTTTGTAGCGCAGCACAGTGCCCGCGGGTTGCGCGGGGATAGTGCCTTTCCACCAGTCGGTATGCAGCGCCGGCGAGTCGTCCGCGCCCGCGCTCTCGAAGGCCATCGCCACCGCCTGCGTGGTGCCGGCGGGCACGCCCGCGGAGCCCTCGGGCGCGGAGGCGTCGGTGGTGTAGTAGAGCCAGGTTTGGTTGACCTGAAACTGATACGCGGTCTTCACGCGCACGGTGATGGCCTGCCCCATGGCGGTGGCGGGCTGGGGCGTGAACTGCGCGGCGGTCGAGGCGCCGTCGCGGTTCAACGCAGGGTTGTGATAGACGAAGGCAGCGGTGCTGGTGTTGCTATTCGTGCCTGCGCCGAAGGCGGGCGAGGCGGCGTCGAAGCCGGTGCCGATGGTCGCCCTCCACGTCTCGGAACCCGGCGAGCCGATGACGTTGCGCGCCACATTTTGCGCGGCGAATTTTTCCGCGACGCGGCGGACAAACTGCATCTGCTCGAAGCCGGCGTAGGTGTCCGTGGCCGCGCCCGGCGCGTTGTCGCGTTTCTCGCTGCCGACCGGGCCGAGCGGGATTTGCGAGTTGAGGTCGGTGCCGCCGTCGAGCGCCATGAGGATGTTTTCCGCCGCGCCGTCGGCGTGCGCGGTGAAGCGCAGATTCGTCGCGTTGCGCACGAGCGGGACCTGCACAGTGTAGGCGTAGGCAGGGTCACCGTTCGCGCCGTCTTTGCGCAGCACGCCGATGGTCGGGACGGGTATGCCATTTTCCGCGATGTCGATGGCATGCACCGCGGATGAGCCTTGCCACAGGTTCGGCAGGTCGGGCGTGTCGTAGGAAAAGGCGAAGTAGCCGCCGCTCGGGACGATGACGACGTTGTTGTCATCGCCGCGCAGCAGGCCGTCGTTGCCGACGTTGGCGTAAAAGCCGCCGTTGCTCGGCGCGTAGTTTTTCAGCCGCGCGCCGGGCGCGAAAACGGTGCCGAATGGCATCTGCTGGCCGCCGATGTAATTGCGCGCGTGCATGACCACGAGCGTGGTCGCGTCCGCCGCGGTCATGCCGGCGTTCTCGCTAAAGTCGCGCATTTCCCACGCGCAGAAGTTTTGCGTGGACCAGCGCGCGACCTGGTCGCCGCGGATGAAATCGCGCCGCACCGGCAGCGCGCCGGTGATGTAGGTCTGGCCGTACTGGCCGAGGAACGGGACGTAGGCGGGTTTGGGGAAATAGTCCGGTCCGGTAGAGATATTGTAGCCGTCGGTATAAACGATGGGGATACCGGCGCGGGTGAGCATGTACTGGTGCGCGGCGGGGCGTTCGCTGCCGGCCATGTAGTTGTTGTCGTGGCTGAGGCAGTACATCACGCCGCCATTCACCCCGAAGGTGAACTGCCCCGGATTGTCGTAGCCCGCCATGGTCGCGCCGATGCCCGCAAAGCCGCCCACGTTGTTCACGAAATCGTCATTGGCGATGCGCATGCCTGCATTCAGGTAGTCGTTCGGATTCGGCGGCGCGCCGAGGTGCTCGCCGAAAAAGACCAGGTCGTCGCGCACCGCATTTGTCGAGTACGCCGAGTCGCGGTGGCTGGCCCAGTCCGCATAGCCGTGGGTGAGATTGAACTGCGCCTGCGCGCGCCCGAGAAAGCCCGCGCTCGACGGGTCCTTGGTCCCGCTTTGCTGGCCGAAAAAGTAACTCGGCACATGCTTCACCGCGTCCAGCCGGAAGCCGTCGCAATGCGTCTGATCGATCGTCCAGCGGATCGAGCGGATGAGCATCCCGTTCACGTCTTCCGCCACCGGGTCGCCCATATTGTAGCGCCCGTCGCCGAAACCCCACGCGGCGTTCTGGTGCGCGGGATTGGTGGGATCGACGCCCGTGTCGGTGAAGGCTTCGCTCGCCTCGCCGGCATCGTGCTGACCGTTCGCGTTCGTATCCGTCCAGTCAAACTTCCCGTTCCCGTTCGCGTCCGCGTACGGCTCCTTGTCGGCGAACGGATGAAAAATTTCGCCGTTCGCATCGGTCACGCCCGGCAGGTTGTTGTCGGGGTAAAGCGCGGTCCTGCCCGGATGCCGGATGCCGCTCCATTTCGGGTAGTCGAGATTCTCGGTCTGGCCCACCGGATCGAAGCTCGTGTTCGGGTCTTCCTGCGCGATGTCCCACGCAAACGGATTCCGGTTCAGCACCTGCCACTCATCGTTGTAGTCGATGCTGTCCGACGCCTTCCTCCACCCGCCGCCCACCTTTTTCACCAGATGAAAATCCTCCGGCACGAAGCCGGGGATGCCGGGAAAAAGGGTATGCACTGCCACCGCATCGAGTGGCCCCGCGCTGTGCGCCATCACGTTGTCGAAATACACGCGCAGACCAAAGCGGTGCGCCATTTCTACCACGCGCAGCAGGTCCGCTTTCGTGCCGTAGCGCGTCGGCACCGAGCCGGACTGGTTCTTGTCGCCGAGGTCGAAACGATCCACTGGGTCGTAGCCCACGGAATAAGCGCCCGAGCCACCTTTGCACGGATTCGGCAGCCAGAGCGCCGTATAGCCCGCCTCCGCCACCTCCGGGATGCGCCGCTCGATTTCCTTCCACGACGTATTGAAATACTGGAGCACCGCCTCCCCGCGCACCGCGCCGGGCTGGGCGCAAGCGGCGATCAGCACCGCCAGGGCAAAAAAGGATCGTAGAGATTTAGGCATCGGGAGTGGGATCGGGGTGGGTGGGCTAGGTTAGCACCGGCCCTCTCGCCCCGCTTGAGATTTTCCCCTGCCCCGCCGCGGCCGCGCGCAGAAATGTCACAATCGTAGCTGTTGGCAAAACTCCGCGCGTCCGCTATAACACCGCCCGTGAAATTCCTCGCCTGCTTGCTCCTCGTCTTCGGTCTCACCCCTGCCCTCGCCCTTGCCTCCCCCACCATCCCGCCCGCGCCGCAGATCGTCATCAGCGTGAAAAAACAAAGGATGACCGTGCTGCAAAACGGCGGGCGCAAGGAAGAGTTCCCGATTTCCACCTCGAAATTCGGCGTCGGCGACCAGCGGCGCAGCTACCGCACGCCGCTCGGCGCGTTCGCGATCGTGCGCAAAGTGGGCGCGAACCTGCCGCTGGGCGCGGTCTTCAAGGCGCTGCATTTCACCGGCGAAGTCGTGGCCCCCAACTCGCCGGGGCGCGACCCCATCGTCACCCGCGTGCTCTGCCTCGGCGGCGGCAGCGCCGGCGCACGCGGCATCTACATTCACGGCACGCCGCAGGAGCGCGCCATCGGCCGCCCCGCCAGCTACGGCTGCATCCGCATGCGCTCGCGCGATGTCATCACGCTCTTCAATACCGTCGGCGTCGGCACCCGCGTTCTCATCACCGACGCGCCCGCCGTCCACTTGGCCAGCGCCGCCGCCAGCACGCACAACACGTCCTTTGCCACCGACCCGCACGGCACGGAGTACCTGCGCTGAGCTTTTTCCCGGCCCCCGCTTTGTCCGAAGCCCGCCCGCTGACCGCCCGCCGCGCCGCCATGGGCGTGCGGATTTTTCAACATCGCATGCAGGTCGGCCTCGCTGCCGTGGGACTGGCGGCATTCGTCTATCGCCCCCGCAATTTCTTCGGCGCGTACGCCACCGCGGGCACGGCCGTCTCGCTCCTGCTCGTGGTCGCCGGGCTGCTGCTGCGCGCGTGGGCCGCGGGCTGCGCGGGCGGGCACACGCGGCGCGCGACCATCGAGGCGCCGCGGCTCTCGACGGGCGGGCCGTTCGCCTACGTGCGCAATCCGATTTATTTCGCCAGCGTCATCCTTGGCCTCGGCATGGTCGGGCTGCTCGGCGATCCGTGGATGCTCGGGCTGTGCATCGCCGTCTTCGTCTTTCTCTACACCGCCATCGTGCCCGCCGAGGAGCGCTTCCTGCGCGCACAGTTTGGTGATAGCTACGCGCGCTACTGCGCGCATGTCCCGCGGCTGCTGCCGCGCGTGCGCCCGTGGCCGGACGCCGAGCAGCGCCCCTTCGACCCCGCCGCCACCGTCGGCGACGCCCGCATCGCGCTCATCCTCGTCGCCATCTACACCGGCCTGCGCGGCGCGGCGTGGGTGCGGATGGCGTGGCTAGGTTTTTGAAAGCGCCCGCAACGGCAGCCGCACAATGATCGTGGTCCCCGCGCCGTAGGTGCTCTCCGCCGCGACCGTGCCGCCGTGGGTCTGTACGATGTGCTTGACGATCGACAGCCCCAGCCCCGTGCCGCCCTGCTCGCGCGTGCGCGCCTTGTCCGCGCGGTAAAAACGCTCGAAAATATGCGGCACATCCGCCGGCGGAATGCCCAGCCCGCTGTCCGCCACACGCAGCTCGATCTCCTCGCCAGCCTGCGCCGCGCCGAGCCGGATTGTGCCGCCGGGCCCGGTGTACTTCACCGCGTTTTCCAGCAAATTGCCCAGCACCTGATCCAGCCGCAGCCGGTCGGCGAAAAGCGGCGGCAGCCCCGCCGCCACCTCGAGCGTGAGCGTGAGGTTCTTCTTCGCGACCTTGTCCGACCAGTCCGCCCGCACCGCGCGCAAAAACTCCGCCACCTCGATCTCCTCCAGCCGCAGCGTCTCCTTGCGCGACTCCAGCCGCGCCAGGATCAGCAGGTCTTCGATCAGCGCATTCAGCCGCTGCGAGTGCTTGCTCAGGATGGCAAAAATCTCCGCCTGCTCCGCGCGCGGCATCTCGGGGTCGTCGCGGAGGTTTTCCAGAAAGCCGTGGAAGATCGACAGCGGCGTGCGCAGCTCATGCGAGACATTCGCCACAAACTCGCGCCGCACCTCCTCGAGCTGCTTCAGCCGCGAGATGTCGCGCAGGATCGCAACCACGCCGGGCGCGCCCGTCTGCTCGCGCATGGGCACGGCATGCACCGCGAAATGCCGCGCCACCGCGCCGCCGCCCATTGTCACATCCCGCGTCTGTGCCTCGCCCGTCGCCAGCGCCGCGGCGATCATTTCCTCCAGTTCCGCTTCGCGCAAAAGCTGAAGCACGGTCTGCCCGAGCGGATCGCTCCTAGGCCCGAAGAGACTGATGAATGAAGGGTTCACGAGCCGCACCACATGCTGCGCGTCCACCACCATCACGCCCTCCGCCATGCTGCCCAGGATGGTGCGCAGGTTGAATTCCTCGTGCTCCGCCTGGCCGTGGAACCGCGCCTGATCCGCCGCGAGTGCCCCGGCCTGCTGCTCCAGCCGCCGCGCCTGCCGCGCACTGCGCCGGTGGGAAAACCACCACGCCACCGCGAGGCCGGCGGCCAGAAATCCGAGAACCCAGCACATGCGTCACTTCCCCTCAGCGCTCCGCCACGCGATACCCAAATCCCCGGATCGTCTCGATGCAGTCCGCCGCCTTGCCCAGCTTTTCGCGCAGCCGCCGGATGTGCGTATCCACGGTGCGCGTGTCGATGGCCGTCTCATAACCCCACACGTCATTAAGCAGCGTGTCGCGGCTCTGCACGCGCCCGCGGCGCTCGATCAGGAGCACGAGCAGCTTGAACTCCGTGGCCGTGAAATCCATCGGCTTGCCCGCGATCGTGACCTCGTAGCGCGCGCGGTCGATCTTGATGTCGCCGAGCGTGAGATGGTCGCTGGCCTCGCTCACACCCGCCGCCCGGCGCAGCACCGACTTCACCCGCAGCACCAGCTCGCGCGGGCTGAAGGGCTTCGTCAGATAATCATCCGCGCCCAGCTCCAGGCCCACGATGCGATCCACTTCCTCCGCTTTCGCCGTCAGCATGATGATCGGGATGTGCGCCGTCGCCGGATCTTTTTTCAGAACCTTGCACACCTCCAGGCCCGACATTTCCGGCAGCATGAGATCGAGCACAATAAGCGCCGGCACGGTCTCGCGCGCCTGCGCCAGCGCGGTCATGCCATCCTCGGCTTTGATGACGTTGAACCCCGCGTTCTTGAGGTTCAGCGCGACGAGGTGGAGGACATCGGGCTCGTCATCAGCGACTAGGATTTTTTTGTTCGCAGCTTTGCTGGTCATGGATGGGCGCGAGTCTAGGAGCGGGAAAACCTCCCGCAAGAAACGGGATGTGACATTCCTGTAACACCCTGTGGCCCGGCGCAAGCCGCATTGCGAGCGAGGAGTGGGGGCTCTCGTTTTGATTTTCAAAAATGCGCGTCTCATCCCGGAGCCCAAGGCCGGGGATTGCCACGCTCTGAACCGCACCAGCGAACTCATATGATCGGGAACGGATCATTCCCGGACGCCGGATGACCAGCCGCGAGTGTCGCGCCGCTACGGCTGCGGCGGCGTGGTGACTTTGTAGAAACGCCGCGGGCCCGCCGGATTCGTGTCGGTGAAATCGAGCGGGCCGGTCGTCGCGGCGGTGAGGTCAGGCGGGAGGCGGGTCCACGTCGCGAGGTCGGTGGAAAAATGGACGCTGTAGCTGCGGCCGGCGACGGCGTTGAAGGTGCCCACATTTGCGCCGCCGGGCTGGCGCACGACCGCGGCGATGCGCAGCACGCTCGCGGCGTCGCCGGGATTCGTCCCGGCGGTTTGCTCGGCGAGGTTCGGGAGCCCGTCGCCATCGGCATCCGTGGCGTGCGCGCCGGGCGTGGCGCGGAAGGCGAACCAGCTCCCGGCATTGCCCGCCGGGCCGCTCAGGTAGTGCAGCGAGCCGCCATTCGTCGGAGGCCACGGCGAGGCGACGCCGTAGGTGAAGGTGAGGATCGTCGTGCCGAGCGCGCCGGCGAGCGTGAGGGTGTCGCCGTTGTTGCTGAGCTTGCCGGTGTAGGGGCCGAGCGCGGTGATGCCCGGATAGCGCGTGGCGAATTGCGCGGGGTTGCGCGCGATGACGATGAGCCCGCCGGGCGCGAGCGTGGTGCCGTTTGGGAAGGTGAACGCGATCCCTGCGGTGAAGGCGCAGGCGCTGAGGTCGAGCGCGGTCGCGCCGGTGTTTTGCAGTTCAAGCAACTCAAACTCGTCGCCGCTCAC
>JANPHJ010000081.1:0-3420 GCA_031424395.1 Chthoniobacter sp. | reverse complement strand
CAGAGGACTCAGAGGGGCGCAGAGGGATTTTTATTTCCGGAACTCTGCGCCCCTCTGCGTCCTCTGCGCCTCTGCGGTAAAGAGCCAGTCCGGCAGCCGCTACGTCCGCTTGATGATCAGCGATTTTAGCTCCGTCATTTCCTCCAGCGTGTAGCGCACGCCCTCGCGGCCGAAGCCGGAGTCCTTGATGCCGCCGTAGGGCATGTTTTCGACGCGGAAAGTCGGCACCTGATTGATCAGCACGCCGCCCACTTCCAGCGCGTCGAAGGCCCGCAGTGCGAGGCCGAGGTCGCGGGTGAAAATGCCCGCCTGCAAGCCGTAGTCCGACGCGTTCACCAGCGCCATCGCCTCCTCGAAATCTTCGTAGCGGTGCAGCGTCATCACCGGCGCGAACGCCTCCTCCGCGCAGATCGCCAGCCCGGCGTCCGCGTTTTCCAGCACCGTCGCCTCCAGACAGCGCCCGCGCAGTTCCCCGCCGCACACCAGCCGCGCGCCCGCCGCCAGCGCCGCCGCGATCCGCTCCCGCACTTGATCCCGCGCCTGCTCGGTAATCATCGGCCCCACCACCGTCGGCCGCTCCCACGGATCGCCCACCGCCACTTTCGCCGCGATGTGCGCGACCAGCGCCGCGCGCACTTCGTCGTAGCGCGACGCCTGCACCAAGACCCGCTGCACGCTGATGCACGACTGCCCCGCGTAGCCAAACGCGCCCGCCGCGATCAGCGGCACCGCGGCCGCCACATCCGCATCGCCATGCACGATCACGGCCGCGTTGCCGCCGAGTTCGAGGGCGATGCGCTTTTTCCCGCACTGCTCTTTCAGCCGCCAGCCCACCGCCGGGCTGCCGGTGAAAGTCACCATCTTTACCCGCGCATCCGTCACCAGCCGCGCGGCGTCCTCGTTCGAGCACGTCACGAAATTCATCTGCCCCGGCGGCACCTCCGCGGCGTGCAGCACCTCGGCGAGCAGCAGCGCCGTCAGGGGCGTCTTCGTCGCCGGCTTCACCACCATCGTGTTGCCTGTGGCCAGCGCGGGCGCGACTTTGTGGGCCACGAGATTTAGCGGGAAATTGAACGGTGTGATCGCCGCAATGACGCCCAGCGGAAAACGCCGCGCCAGCCCGAGATGCCCGTCCCCGCTGGAGAAGGCGTCCATCGGCAGCAGTTCGCCGTGCGCCCGCCGCGCCTCATCCGCCGCCGCCGTGAAAGTCATCGCCGCCCGCGCCACCTCGGCCTCGGCCAGCACCACCGGCTTGCCCGCCTCGCTCACGATAGTCGCCACAAACTCCGCCGCCCGCGCCTCGATCCCCGTCGCCACGCGCAGCAGCAGCGCCGCCCGCGCATGCGCCGCGAGCCCGCGCACTTTAGGAAATGCCGCGTGCGCCGCCGCCAGCGCCGCCTCGATCTCCCCCGCCCCGCCCAGCGGCACCCGCGCGATCTCCTCGCCCGTGTACGGATTGAAAACCGGCGCGCTCTCCGCCGCACCGACCCACGCGCCATCGATCAGCAGTCGGGAGGAAAGGGCAGCGCTCATCCCCCAACCTAGTCCCGGAATCACGGTACACGCTAGCCGGGAAGCAGCCCGTCGCGTTCTCCGAGCGGGGGATCGGCCGTCCACACGGTGCAAATCCAGATGAACAGAGCCGCCGCCAGGAAAACCAGCAGCACGGCGGCGACGATCCATAGCCAGCGCCGGATTCTCCGTCGCCGCGCTTTGTCAGTTGGTAAACGTCGCCAAGGCATGCACACATCGGCGCGAGCTGCGCCGATGCTGCGGAGCATGGGCAGGAAACCGCTGCGGCAGCAATGGCGGAACGTCTTTGCGCTTGGCACGCCGTGCCGGGTGGTGTTTTGCCCATGCGCAGAATCCCACGACACCCATGAGCACCGCGCCCGCCTCCCCCACCATCTGCGTCGCAATTGCCGGTCGCTATTTTTCCGCAAATAAATTCTCCGCGCATCGTCGCTTCGGCCTGTTCCAACCCGGCGGCTAAACCCGCGCACGCTCCAGCCGGCCGATGCGCTCCGCTGCCATCCCGTGAACCAGCCCTTTCCACCCTGCCTGTCCACCGCGCGCCTTTTCCTGCGCGCGTTGCAGCGCGACGATGTGGCAGCCCTTTGCCGCTATCGCGCTTTGCCGGAGGTGAGCCGCTATCAGTCGTGGAAATCCTTCGGGCCGCTGGACGCCGCGCGCCTCATCGAGGGGCAGCGCGACGGGGAGCCGGGAGTGCCGGGGACGTGGTTTCAGGTGGCGATCATCGAGACGGCCACCGGAGCCATGATCGGTGACTGCGGCCTGCACTGCCTGTCGGCAGAGCAGACGGAACTCGGCATCACCCTCGCGCCCGCCCACCAAGGCCGCGGCTACGCCGCCGAAGCCCTCGGTGCAGTCATCACCTTCCTCTTCGGCCCGCTCGGGATGCACCGGGTGTCGGCGATTACCGACGCTGAGAACTGCGCCTCAGCCGCGCTCTTCCGGCGGCTAGGCTTTCGCCAGGAAACCCACTTCATCGACCATGTGTGGTGCCGCGAGAGCTGGGGCAGCGAGTACGGGTTCGCGCTGTCGCGCGAGGAGTGGGAGCTGCGGCAGGCCGGCAGCGTTTGATCTCAACGCCGGGCGGCGATCAGGCTTCGGGTTTGGCGGGCACTGGCGTGGCGGGCTGGGCGCGCTGCTGCTGCTGGCGCAAGGCGCGGCGGGCGGCGCGTGGCGCGGGCGTGAGGCCGGCGGCGGGAGGTGCGGGCTGCGCGGGACCGGTGAGTTTGTCGAGCGCGGCCTGGAGCTGCTGGCGGGCGGCGACGGCTTCGGGGTCGGTGGTGTCGCGGGCGACGGGGATTTCCTTGAAGGGCGCTTCCTTCATGTCGAAAAGCTCACCGCTGTGGGTGAGCTTCCAGCGGGCGCTGGTGACGTAGTGCTTGCCGTTGAGTTCGACGTAGGCCCAGTCGCGCGGGGTACCGGGCTGGCCTTTGAGTTGCGGGAGGAAGCTGTGGCCGTCGATGGTCACGCCGTCGGGCAGTTTCGCGCCGGCCATTCCGGCGAAGGTGGGGAAGAAGTCGCTGAAATCAATGAGGTCATGGCTGACTTTGCCGGCGGGTGTGGTGCCGGGCCAGGAGACGGCGAGGGGCACGCGGCTGCCGCCTTCGAGCATGGAGGCTTTCATGCCGCTGATGGGTTTGCCATCCACTTTCGCGAGGTCCACGCCGAAGCGCGCGGTGCCGTTGTCGCCGACGAAAAGGACGAGGGTCTTTTCGCGCAGCTTGAGGCGGTCGAGTTCGGCCATGAGCTGGCCGACGAGCTTGTCCATGTAGGCGTTTTCGTCGGCGTAGAAATGACCTTTGGCGGACGGGGAATCCGGCGTGCGCAAGATCGGCGCGTGCATCTGCGACATCGGGTAGTGGATGTAAAACGGCTGGTCCTTGTGCC
>JANPHJ010000080.1:0-16289 GCA_031424395.1 Chthoniobacter sp. | reverse complement strand
GTCAACCTTCAACTGGCACTTCATTCAGGATTGGGGGAGTGGAGCAAAACGGATTAGGAAGCAGGCGGCGGAAAGATCGGCAAAAGCCCCATCTGACATTTGAGGCTTTTCCCCTCGTTCCCAAGCAGAGCTTGGGAACGAGGGCCGAGGGCCATGAAACCCGTCATTGGAAGAGCCAAGCCGGAGGCTTGAGAAGAAATTAGCCGGTGGTGAAGCGAGTCCGCGAGCGCAACCACCGGATTCGTGCCCAAAGAGCGCGCCGCCCTGGAAGGGCGGAAGAAAGGCGGAGCGACCTCGCCGAATCCTCGCGCCCCTGCCGGGGCGCGGCCGCTTTGGCGATGTGGTGATCCGGTGGTTTCGCTGCGCTTCACCACCGGCTAATTTCTTTGGTCCCTTCGGGACGAATGCCAATTGAGCCACCAAGGCCTACCAAATGCGAAACCGGCAGAAACCGTAGTCGAGCCAGCCGGGTTCGCGGCGGAATTGCTCGGGCAGGAAATAGGTGTCGGAGCGGCGGTCTGCGCCGGGGCGCCAGGAGATGAGGCCGGCGTCGTTCAGGCTCTGGCAGTGCAGGTTGATGGCACGAAGGTGCAATTCGCGGTGTGCGGCGTGTCTGTGGGCCGACGCTGGCTAAAAAGCGCCAGTTTTGGGCTGCTCCAGAGTAAAACCCACTTGAAAAATGAAGTTTCAAGTCTGAACTGCCGCAGTTCAAGTCTGCATCCTCACAGTTCAGGTCTGCGTATTCGCAGTTCAAGTCTGCATCCTTGCAGTTCAAGTCTGCGTCTTCACAGTTCAGGTCCGCGTATGCACAGTTCAGGTCCGCGTATTCGCAGTTCAAGTCTGTGTCTTCACAGTTCAGGTCTGCATCTCCGCAGTTCCGGTGTGAACTACGCCGGCTCAAGCTGGAAGTGTCGTGGCGCAGGTCTGCATGCTGCCGGCTCCAGTCTGCACCGGGCCGGTTCTAGTGTGCCGTATCGAGAAATGTGCCGGTTTACTTGCCGGTGCGAATGATGACCGCGGTGATGTCTTCGAGGACGACGACGGCATCGAAGAATTCCTGGCCGGTGAGGGCCGAAAGGTGGACGGCTTTTTCGCCGACGGCTTCGACTTTACCGACGAGCTTTTCCCTCGTGACCAAGCTCCAGCATGGTCACGCAGGGTGTCTTTGAAGCTCCGCTTCACCGGCTAACAACGGCCAGACGCCACCCCCGTTTCGGCGCTGACGAAGCAGAGCTTCGGAGACAAGTGCGTGCCCACGCTGGAGCTTGGTCACGAGGGAATGCTGCAACAGGGCGAACGGCGGAAGCGTTTTCCCCTCGTGCCCGGTCAGGCTTGAAACGGCTCATCGCGGTGGCTGTGCCAGAAACGCAGCACTTCGACGACACCGTCTGCTTCCTTCACAAGGTAGAGGATGCGGTAGGAGCGTTTGAAGACGGGTAACTCCTGGGTTCGCGAGTAGGCGGTGTGCCGCAGGAAGCGCCCGGCGTGAGCGGTGCCTAAGTCGCTCAGTTGGCGGATCGCTTCGGCCGGGAGCTCGTGCGCGTATTGCTCACCGCGCTCCGGTTCATCGCGCTCAGTCCAGTAGGCGGCGATTTCCTCAAGGTCGGCCCAGGCGCTTTGCGTGAAGATTACGCGGAAGCCTTGCGCGGCCATCGCTGCTGCACTTTCTCCATGAATTCCTCCGCCCCATATGTGCGGCCAGCACGCACATCCTCCATCGCTTCGCCGATGGCGTGATTCATCCGCAACGTCTCGCGGACTTCGGCGAGCAGCGGGGAATCATCGGGCAGGTCATCGACGAGATCGTGAATCTGTTGCTTCAGCGTCATGCCTCAAGCGTAGCACGACTGCGCACTTTTCCCCAACCACGAATATTCCCTCGTGTCCAAGCTACAGCTTGGTCAAGCAGGGTGTCTTTGAAACTCCGCGGCACCCGCTAACGATGGCCAAACGCCACCCAGTTTCGGCGCTGACGAAGCAGAGCTTCGGGGACAAGTGCGTGACCAAGCCGGAGCTTGGTCACGACGGAAAACGCGCGTGCCCAAACCCGAGGCTCGGGCACGCGCGTGGCGCTTGGGATTACTTGACGATCTGTCCGTTCAGGCCGTCGGGGAAAAAGAGCCCCTTGGTCGCATTCGCGGCTCCGTAAACGATATTGAGCACCTGCCGGGCAGTGCGGCTAAAGGCGATGCCGTTGCTGTCGAGGACGACCTGGTTGGCGCTGCCCGTGGCGTCCAGCAGCCCTTGGTCGAGGTCGCCGGGGCCGTCGAGGACGTCGCGCAGATCGGAGATTTTTTGCACGATGCCAGCGATGTCGGTGGTGGAGGAGGCGTCCAGCGCAAAGAGCACGGTGCGAACGACGGCCGAGTGGCTGGATTCGGCGGAGAGAATGCCCGCCGCGGCTTCGAGGATGCCTTTGTTGTAGATCAAAGGGGCCGCACCTTTGTAAGCGGTGACGCCCACGTCTTCGAAGATGAAGGCGCCGAGGAGGAAGGCGAGTTCGCTGCCGAAAGGATCGAACGTGGGCGCAATGCCGGCCGCTGACGCGAGGGTGTTGAAGCTGTTCAACAGGTCGATCTTCGGACGCGCCGCTGGAACTCCGCCGAGCGACTGGATGGTGGCGCGCAGGGCGACGACGTGGTTTTTTTCGTCGGTGGCGATCTCCTTCGCATACTGGCGGATGGCTTCGCTGGCGAAGGATACCTGCGGGTTGGCCTTGATGATCACATTGCCAGGCGCTCCCGTGCCAGTCACGGCGACGCCGTGGGCTTCGAGACCGGTCCCATCGACGGCGCGGAGATAGTACTCGGCCTCAAGGTATTCCAGGTTCAGCGCAAAGTTGAGGATGGCGATGTCATTGAGCCGCCCATCGCGGTCCTTTCGGCCATTGCGTTCGCGGTCAGCGTCCGACTCGGCCTCAGCTTGGCCGGAGGCAGCCAGCAGGGCGCTGGCCGAGAGGGCTCCGGCGACGCCGGCGCGGCCGGTATGCTTCAGGAAAAAGCGCCGTGATAATGCGCTGGTGGGATTTACAATCTCAGGATTCGATTTTGTCATTGGATTATTTTTGGATGGTTGCATTGGGCGGACGACATCAGTGGATGTCGCCTCAATAAGAGATGCGCCCGCTGCCTGCCGGATGGATGCACCGAGTTGTTCCCATGGTGAACAAGCTTCCGGGTCACGCAGGGTGTCTGCCAAGCTCCGATGCCCTCGGCTAACAACGGCCCGGCACCACCCTGTTTCGCCCCTGACAACCAGTCCTCGGGGACAAATCGGGAGCCTCGTCAGTGCCAGGCAGGACTTTGGCTCCGTGCGGGAAAGCGGGCGTAACTTTACGCCCCGATGGGGTGCCAGACGGTCTTGAATTCCAGCGTATCGCGGATGGCGTACAGGCTTTGCGCGGGGTCGGCGAACCAGTCGGGCTGGGCCTCGGTTTTGATGAGTCGCAGGCGCTTGACGCTTTCGGCGGCACCGAGGGCGAGGGCTTTGCGCTCCGCGGCGTCGGCGACTCCGCAGAGGGCACGGAAGTGGGTGTGGGTGGCAAAGGTGGGGAGCATTTCCGCGCGGAAGCCGGTGAGGAGATTGACCACGCCGCCGGGCAGGTCGCTGGTGGCGAGCATTTCGCCGAGCAGGATGGCGGGGTAGGGCTGGGCGGTGGAGGCGAGGGCGACGACGGTGTTGCCGCTGGTGATGGCGGGCGCGAAAAGGGAGACGAGCGCGAGGAGCGGGGCGGCCTCGGGCGCGAGCACGCCGATGATGCCCATGGGCTCGGTGACGGTGAAGTTGAAATGCGGCGAGGCGACGGGGTTCACGTTGCCGAGCACCTGCTCGTATTTGTCGGCCCAGCCGGCGTAGTAGATGAGCCGGTCTACGCTCGCGGCGACTTCGCGAGCGGCGGCGGCTTTCGTCGCGCCGCCGAGCATGATGGCAGCGGCCATTTCATCCGCGCGGGCTTCGAGCATTTCGCCGAGTCGGTAAAGGATCTGGCCGCGGTGGTAGGCGGTGCGTTTTGCCCAGCCGGGACCGGCCTTGGCGGCGGCCTCGATGGCGTTGCGCAGATCCTTGCGCGTGCATTGCGGGATGTTGGCGTAAAAATTCCCCGCCGCGTCTTTCAACGGAAACACGCGCGCGCTTTCCGAGCGGATGAAAGCGCCGCCGACATAGACTTTCGGGGTTTTGGTGATGGGGAGGCGGGACATGGGGAATGGTTTGACTGGAGGAAGCCGGACTTTACCGCAGAGGCGCAGAGGGTTTTGAGAGGGGCGCAGAGGGAAAAAATGAACTCTCTGCGGTTCTCTCTAAACCCTCTGCGCCTCTGCGGTAAAAAATCAGCGTCATGTGCTTCAAACGAGCTGGCAGTAATCGAGCAGCCCCTGCCGGCCGCCCTCGCGGCCGAAGCCGCTTTCCTTGTAGCCGCCGAAGGGCGACGCGGGGTCGAATTTGTTGAACGTATTGGCCCAGACAACGCCAGCTTTCAGCTCGGTGGCCATTTTCAAAATGCGCGAACCCTTGTCCGTCCACACGCCGGCGCTGAGGCCGTAGGCGGTGTTGTTCGCCTTTTCCACCGCCTCGTCCACGGTGCGGAAAGTGAGGATCGAAAGCACCGGGCCGAAGATTTCCTCGCGCGCAATGCGGTGGCTCATCGAGACGCCGCTGAAAAGCGTCGGTGGGAAATAGAAGCCTTTCGCCGGCAGGCGGCACGCGGGCTGAAACATCTCCGCGCCTTCCTTCACGCCCGCGTCCACGAGTTCGCGGATTTTGCCGAGCTGCTCGCGCGAGTTGATCGCGCCGAGGTCGGTGTTTTTGTCCATCGGGTCGCCGACGCGCAGCACCTTGATGCGGTTCTTGAGCTTTGCGAGCACGCGGTCTGCCACGCTTTCCTGCACGAGCAGCCGCGACCCGGCGCAGCAGACGTGGCCTTGGTTGAAAAAGATGCCGTTCACGATGCCTTCGACCGCCTGGTCAAGCGGCGCATCATCGAAGACGATGTTCGCGGCCTTGCCGCCGAGTTCCATGGTCATCCTTTTGTCCGTGCCCGCGAGCGAGCGCATGATGATTTTGCCGACTTCCGTCGAGCCGGTGAAAGCGACCTTCGCCGCCAACGCGTGCGTCATCACTGCCGCGCCGGTTTCGCCCGCGCCGGTCACGAAATTCACCACGCCCGGCGGCAGCCCGGCGTCCTGCAAAATCTCCGCGAGCTTGAGCGCGGTGATCGAAGTCGTCTCGGCGGGCTTGAGCACCACGCAGTTGCCCATCGCCAGCGCGGGCGCGATCTTCCACGCGAGCATGAGAAGGGGGAAATTCCACGGGATGACCTGCCCGACCACGCCCAGCGGCGCGACGCGGCGGCCCGGCGCGACATACTCCAGCTTGTCCGCCGAGCCCGCGTGGTAGAAGAAATGCGCCGCCGCCATCGGCACGTCGAAGTCGCGCGATTCCTTGATCGGCTTCCCGCCGTCGAGCGTCTCCGCCACGGCAAACTCCCGCGCGCGGTCCTGCAGCAGTCGCGCGATGCGGAAGAGATACTTCGCCCGCTCGCGCCCCGGCATCTTGCTCCAAACATTTTTGAAAGAGCGGTCGGCGGCCTGATACGCGGCATCGACATCGGCAGCTCCGGCGAGCGCTATGTCCGCGAGCTTTTGCTCGTTAGCCGGGTTGATCGTGTCGAAATACTTGCCCGACTTCGGCGCGACAAACTGACCGTTGATGAAGAGATCGTAGCGCGCCTTGAGCTTCGGATCGGCGGTCTCGGGCGCGGGATCGAATTCCCAAAGATCGCCGAAGATCAGCTCTGGCACAGGGCGTGACGGGCGGATGGATTTCTTTTTGGCGGCGGCAAGCGTGGGCATGGGATTTTGGTCAGTAGCTCTCGGCGGCTTCGCTGAAATAGTACGGTGCCTGATAGGCGCCGGTGCGTTCCTTTTCGATCTGGCGGAGCAGGTCATTGAGCAGCGCGCTCGCGCCGAAGCGGTAGCGGGTGTTGCTCAGCCACGCGTCGCCGAGGGTCTCTTTTACAGCGATGAGAAACTGCAGCGCCTGCTTCGCCGTGCGGATGCCGCCGGCGGGTTTCATGGCGATGGCGGTGCCGGTATCGAGGTAGAAGTCGCGGATGGCTTCGAGCATGACCTGGTTGTTGCCGAGCGTGGCGTTGACCGAAGTTTTGCCCGTGCTCGTCTTGATGAAATCCCCGGCGCGCAGCACGCGCATCGCGAGGAAGGAGGCGGCGCGGATGTTGTCGTAGGTTTCGAGTTCGCTGACTTCGAGGATGACCTTCAGCGTGGCGTCGCCGCAGGCCGCGAGCACGGCAGCGATCTCGTCCTGCACGCGGGAAAATTCGCCTGCGAGAAACGCGCCGCGGTTGATGACCATGTCGATCTCATCCGCGCCGTCAGCCACGGCCGCTTTCACTTCCGCGAGCCGTGTTTTGAGCGGTGCCTGGCCGCTGGGAAACGCCGTGGCTACTGAGGCGATACGCACCGCGGTGTCGCTGCCGAGCGCACGCCGCGCGTGGCGGACCATGGCGGGATAAACGCACACGGCGGCGACCTGCGGCACGTTTGGATCGTCATGCGGGCGGAGCGCTTTCTGGCAAATGGCGGCGACCTTGCCCGGCGTGTCTTTGCCCTCCAGCGTTGTGAGATCGACCATCGAGACGGCGGTTCTCAGCCCCCAAAGTTTCGACGCTTTTTTGAGCGAGCGCGTTGTGTATTTCGCCACGCGCTCCTCGATGCCGACGTGATCGACCCGACCCACTTCATCGAAAATCCGCGCGAGTGCGGCTTGGGAAGATGGGGCGGACATGGGCTGACTATTGGCCGTCTAACTTCTGGCAACAATTGAAAACTCGGTATGCCCGGCAGTCCCGCCGCGTCCGCGCTAGCGTCGCGCGGCGCGATGACGTATCTCAGCGCCCACATGATTTCCCACCATCCCTGCCGCCCGTGAGTCCCTCGCGATTGCACTTTCATCTCGACGCGCAGACCGCCGGCTCACGCGCGCGGGCCGCGACGTTTTGCACGCTGCACAATGAGGTGCAGACCCCGCTTTTCATGCCCGTCGGCACGCAGGCCACGGTGAAGGCGCAGCTCACGCAGACGCTCGAAGACGCGGGCTCGCAAATCCTGCTGGCGAACACCTACCACCTGCTGCTGCGGCCGGGGCCGGAGGTGTTTCGCCGCACGGGCGGGATCCACGGTTTTATGAGTTGGAAAAAGTCCGTGCTGACCGACTCGGGCGGGTTTCAGATTTTCTCGCTGCCGCACTCGCGCGCGATGAGCGAGGAGGGCGCGGCTTTCCAAAGCTACCTCGACGGTAAGACGATCCTGCTCAGCCCGGAGCTGAGCATCGAGACGCAAAAGGCCATCGGCAGCGACATCATGATGGTCCTCGACCAGTGCATCCCCTCGACGGCGAGCGCGGACGCCGCGCGGGCGGCGCTCGGCATCACGCACCGCTGGGCGGCGCGGAGTCTGGCGGCGCGCGGGGATTCGCCGCAGTCGATTTTTGCCATCGTGCAGGGCGCGCTTTTTCCCGAGCTGCGGCGGGAAAGCGCGGACGTTCTGAGCGAGCTGCCGTTCGATGGATTCGCCATCGGCGGGCTGGCGGTGGGCGAGGGGAAAAGCGAGCGCGAGGACGTGTGCGAATTCACCGCGGCGCTGCTGCCGGAGGATCGTCCGCGCTACCTCATGGGCGTGGGCACGCCGCTGGATATTCTCGAAGCGGTGCATCGCGGCGTGGACATGTTCGATTGCATCATCCCCACGCAGGTCGCGCAGCGCGGCGCGGTTTTCACCTCGCGCGGGTACCTGCAAATGAAGCGCGGCGTGTACAAATTTGCCGACACGCCACTCGATCCCGAGTGCCCGTGCCCGACCTGCGGGCGCTACTCGCGCGCCTATCTCCACCACCTCGCGAAGACCGGCGAGACGCTCGGCTGGCAGCTCCTCGGGCAGCACAACATTTACTTTTACCACCAGCTCATGCGCGACATCCGCGCGAGCATTCTCGCGGGCCGCTTCCTCGAGCTGTACCGGGCAAAGCGCGAGTTTCTGCACGCGTCGGACGTGGATCATCCGACGGTCCAGCAAAAGCCCTCGCGGAAAAAATTGCGCACGCTGGGCGACTACGAAATCCACACCGCCTGGGAGGGCTGGGCGAACATCCGGCAGATTTCCTCGGGCGAGATCATGCACGCACGCACCGCGCCGATGGACGAAGCGCGCCGGCTTTACGTCGATCAGTCGCGCCTCGCGGAGCGGGTGAGTTTTGAGCCACGGATGGACACGGATGAAATACGGATGGAGCAGATGGAGCCGCTCGTCATCTGGGATGTGGGCCTCGGCGCGGCGGCGAATGCGATGGCGGCGATCAACTGCTACGAGGAACAGGCCGCCGCGGGGCCGGTGCGTCCGCTGCGGATCATCAGCTTTGAAAACGACCTCGATTCGCTGCGCCTCGCGTTTCGCCACAACCGCGAATTTCCCTACCTGCGGCACGCCGGGCCCGCCGGGATTTTGGAAACTGGCGCGTGGCAGTCGCGGCAGCACGCGGGCTTGAGCTGGGTGCTCGTGCCGGGCGATTTTCTCGCCACGCTCACCGCCGCGCCCGCGCCGCCTGACGTGATTTTTTACGACATGTTTTCCACCCGCTCCGTCGGCGATCCGTGGACGCTCACCGCTTTCCACAAAGTCTTCGCCGCCTGCGCGCACCGCGCCGCCGAGCTTTTCACCTACACCTGCTCGACCGCGAATCGCGTGGCGCTGCTTGCCGCCGGTTTTTATGTCGCGCGCGGGCGCAACGCCGGGGAAAAAACCGAGACGACCATCGCGCTCACGCCCGCCGCGTGGCAGGCGTCCGCGCCCGGTCGGCTCGAAATGCTCGGTGCGGAATGGCTGGCAAAATGGGGCCGCTCCATCGCGCAGTTTCCCGCCGGGATGCCGGCCGACGAGCATCCGAGCTTCGCGCGCCTCATCCTCGACCATCCGCAATTCCAGCGCGCCTGACTTTTCCCAAATGCAAAGTCTCCAATTCCAACCGCGCGGCGAATTCATCGAGCTGCACAAACTTTTGAAACTCATGGGCGTCTGCGCCAGCGGCGGTGAGGCCAAGGCGCTCGTGGCCTCCGGCGCGGTGCAGGTGGACGGGCAGACGGAACTGCGCAAGGCGTGCAAAATCCGCGCGGGTCAGGTCGTGCAGACGGCAGAGACGCGCATCGCCGTCCTCGCATGAAACCGCGCCGTCCGCCGGAAGTCTGCCCGGTCTGCGGCGAAGACGTGCCGCCGAAAGCCAAGGCGTGTCCGGAGTGTGGCGCGTGCCACGAGAGCGGTTGGAAGCTGAATGACGGCCCCGATTACGGCGCGCTCGACCTGCCGGACTGGGCTTACGTGGACGACGAGAAAAAGATCGTGCGTCCGCTCCCGCGCCGCGCATCTGGCTCGCGGCAGTGGCTTTGGCGCAGCGTCGCCGCGGGGCTGATCCTGTGGTGGCTCTACTGGCTCACGAGCTACAAAATGCAGTGGTGGTGAGCGCGTTCGTCAGCGCGCGGATCGCGCCAGCGGGCGTCGCGGAGGGCGGGAAAGTCGCGCCGCCAGGCGTGGACGGTTTCGGCATCGAGCACGGCGGTGAGGACGCGCTCCTGCTCGCCGGCATCGGCGATGATGACGCCGTGCGGATCGACCACCACGCTGCGGCCCGCGTAGGAAAACTGCGGCTCGGTGCCGATGCGATTGACGCCGATGACATAGGCCTGGTTTTCAATCGCCCGCGCCTGGAGCAGCGTGAGCCAGTGCTGCTGGCGCTTCGCCGGCCACAGCGCGATGACGGCGAAAAGGTTCGCGCCGCGTTTCGCCGCGGCGCGGAAAATCTCCGGGAAGCGCAGGTCGTAGCAGACGAATGGCGCGACGGTGAAACCGCCGCACGCGAAGGTCACGATGTCCGCGCCGGCGGTGTGACCCTGGGCTTCGCCGCCAAGGCTGAAGGGATGGATTTTCGTGTAGCGCGCGCGCAGCGCGCCGTCGGGTGAAAAGACCACGGCGTCGTTGCGTCCGCGGTCATCGGCGCCGGGGCTGACGACACCGCCGAGCACATGGGCACGATGCTCGCGGGCGAGGTTGGCGAGAAAAGTTTCGTCCTCGCGCGCGGGTGACTGCCGCGTCACGGCGAGGTTCATGGAGAAGCCGGTGGCAAACATTTCCGGCAGGACGATGAGGGCGTCCGGCGCGGGCGGGGTGGCGGCGAGGAGCGCGCGCACTTTCGCGAAGTTCGCGGCTTTGTCCTCCCACGCGAGGTCGAACTGGACGGCGAAGACCTTCACGGCGCGGCTTGCCAAAGAACGTGGGAATCCCGAGTCAACGGGCACTCCGCCGCGTCACGAACCGCGGCGCGTCAGCACGGGCTTCGGCTTTTCCTTCTTCGGCTTCTTCACTTCTTTTTTGTGACTGTTGTTACCTTTGGCCATACGAGTTTTTGGTTTGGGTTTTGGTGAGACGCCGCGGCGAGCGGCGGAATTTGCGAAAAATGGCGGTGCGGCGGGCGAAGGGCAATCCGAAACAGCGAGGACACAGCTGTCAGCGGCGTGCATTTTTTTTCAACGCAGAGGCGCAGCGACGCCGAGGCCGGGGCCGGCGTACGAAGCCGACTTATGCGGCGACGGGCTTGGACGGAGGGAGGCTGTGACGGCCGGCGGCAAATTTGGCGTTGAGTTCCGCGGCGGCGGCGAAAAATTTCACGAGCGCCGGGGCGACGCCGCGGTATTTCTTGCCGGTCTTTTTCACGATGCCGGCGCCGACGAGGTTCTGGAGTTTTTCGTAAGCCCGGAGCCGGAGCATTTCCTCGCCACCGCTGGCGGCGTTGCGGGCGCGCAGGTTGGCGTGGACGATAAGAAAAAGGGTCTTGAACTCGTAGGAGGTCTTTTTGGAGAGCACGGTCGCCAGTTCTTCGGCGACGTGGTCAGGACCCCTGCGGGAAAATCCGTAATTTGTCTTCATACGCACCGGTAGCAGATGTTCGTGGAATATCGAGGCCGGTTCACGATTATGTCGCTGTGGGCGGACGGCTACGGCACAGGTTTCGCCTTTTCCGCGGCGCGGGCGGCGTCGAACTCGGCCCAGAATTCCTCGGCGGGCTGGGTGATTTTTTTGTAGGAAAGCCGCTTGAGACCTGAGTGTTGGCGCAGGAAGTCAATGTCGCGGCACTGGGCGGGAATGACTGCGCCTTCGAGGGTGGTGATGGCGAGGAGGGGGCGGAGGTCGGTGAGGGCGGCGCAGCCTTCGAGGTTGAGTTCGCGGAGCGGCGACTGGGTGAGCGGTGCGAGATCTGTGATGCCGGTGCCGTTGAGCGTGAGCGTCTGGAGTGGCAGGCCGCGCAGGGGCGCGAGGTCTTTCACGCCGCGGCAGCCGCTGAGGTAAAGCTGCTCGATTTTCGAGCCCTTGAGCGGGGTGAGGTCGCGGACGCGGGTACTGGAAAGGCGCAGCATTTCGAGCGGCAGGCCGTGGAGCGGGGTCAGGTCGGTGACGGGGGTGCCTTCGAGGTTGAGCGATTCGAGCGGCAGGCCGGCGAGCGGCCGGAGGTCCTGGATGACGGAGTGGCCGAGCGAGAGGGTCTGCAGCTGGAGGCCGTGGAGGGCGGAGATTTCGGTGAGCTTGGTGTCGTCGAGGATGAGGGCGGAGACGGGCAGGCCGCGGAGTTTGGTGAGATCGGGGAGGGGGACTTTGGAGAAATCGACGCGCAGGGTGCCGTCAGCGTTGGTCTCGAAGCGCTGCTGGCGCAGGCCGCGCTTGTCGAAGGCGTCGCGCCAGAGTTTGACCACGCGCTGTTTGTCGGGGCCGAGCGCTGCCTCGGCGTTTCGCGCGGCGCTCTTGCGCCCCTGGCTCATAAAGGCGGCGTACAGCTCGGCGAGGATGGCGGGTTTGAGCTGCTCGTCGGTGCCGACTTCGGCGAGGATTTTGCGCGAGAGCGCGAGGTTCTGCTGCGCGGGTTTGAGCTGCGGATCGAGGCGCAGCGCGTCTTCGTAGGCATCCACCGCCTCGTCGAGGCGCAGTTCGGCCTGGAGGATGTTGGCCCGCAGATTGTGATAGGCCGCTTCGTTTGGCACCTGCTGGATGGCGTAATCGATCTTGTCGAGCGCTTCGCCGAAACGCTGGTCGTCCACGAGTTCCTGGGCCTGCTCGGCAAAGGTGGGCGCGGTGCCGCGCAGCTCGGCGAGGCGCGAGGCGGCGAGCCTTTCGTTTTTCTTGGCGTCGCGCTCGCTGGCCTGTGCGCGGTCGCGCTCGCGGCGGACTTGGAGGAAAAAGCCGACGACGAGGGCATTGAAGAGCAGGAAGAAAATGCCGAAGAGCGCGACCTCGGCCTTGTGCCGCCCGGCCCATAGGACGAGCTGTTTCGCGATGCCCGCGCGCTCCGCTTTCGGCGCAAAACCGCCCTGGCACGCGGCAATGTCCTCCTGCAAATCCTCGACGGTCGGATAGCGGTGCGCCGGGTCGAGGGCGACGGCTTTCATGACCACGGCGGAGAGCCCGTCGGGGATGCGGTTGCCGGGGCAATGGGCCAGCACAAAGAATTCGGCGGCAAGGTCGCCTTTTCGCCGGCGGGCGGATTTCGGCGGCTGATTATGCACCGAGGGATGCACGATCTGGTGGTTGAGAATTTTTTCGACGACCTCATGCACCGTCTCGCCCTCGACCGGCGGGCGTAGGGTGAGGATGGTGTAGAGGATCTGGCCGAGCACATAGAGGTCGGAGCGGCCGTCGATTTTGTCCAGCTCGCCGCGCGCCTGCTCGGGGGAGATGTAGGGCGGGGTGCCGACGATGAGGCCGTGCATGGTCTCGAAGCCGCGCAGGTCGTCGCGCCGCGCATTCATCGCCGTGGCATCGGGGGTGCCCTGGGGCAGCGGCTCGCGCCGCCCGGCGGTGATGTTTTTTGCGAGCCCCCAGTCCATGACGAGCACCTCGCCGAAGGCGCCGATCATGATGTTCTCGGGCTTGAGGTCGCGATGCACCACGCCCTTCGCGTGCGCGAAGGCGACGGCGTCGCAGACCTTTTGGAAAATGGTGAGCAGTGCGCTGAGCGGATACTTTTCGATGGTCGCGGCCTTGCCACCGCGGATGCCGCGCAGCACGTCGTCGAGGGTGGTGCCCTTGACGAACTTCATGGTGTAAAACATCTCGCCCTGCTCATCGATGCCCAGCTCATAGACGGGCACGATGTTCGGGTGCTCGAGCTGGCCGGTGAGCTGCGCCTCATCGATGAAGCGCAGCGCGTTTTCGCGGGAAAACTGATGCTTCGAGTTCATCACCTTCATGGCCACGGTGCGGCGGATGCGCAGGTCACGGGCCTGGAGGATCACGCCCATGCCGCCGCGGTTGATGGTGGTGATGACTTTGTACTTGCGCCCCTCCATCCGGTCGCGCACGGCGCCGAGGCCGAGGTCTTTGTCCCAGAGCGCCTCGGCGAGCTGTTTCGCCGCGGCTTCGCGCAGCCGGACGACGAGCTTCGCCTGCCCGACTTGCACTTCCTGATCGAGCCGGATGCGGGTGGGGAGCTGCACTTGCACGCCTTCGATGAAGACGCCATTGCTGCTGCCGAGGTCCTCGATGACCAGCTCGAAGGCGGAGAAAGTCAGCCGCGCGTGATGGCGCGAGACGTTTTCTGCATCCACGAAAATGGGGCACGAAGCGTCGCGCCCGATGAGGTATTCGCCGTGCTCGATGGAATACTTCGCAATCTCCTCCGCGCCGACGAAGACATCGACCTCGGCGCGCAAGACTTCGGGCTCCGCGCCGGCCTCGTTGGAATCGGACTCAGACATGCGGGGCTTGGATTCGCCGATCGCGCCGCCAAGTCAAGCCGGTGCGGCGGGGCGAAAAGGGCGGGCAAAAAATCCGGCGCGCCGACGGCCCGGTGCTCAGAGCCCTGGGACCGCAGGCGCGGGCGCTCCACCCACAGGGGCCAGCGGATCGGCCGCCGGCGCTGCGGCGGGCGGGAAGCCGGGAATGGAATTGGCATCCGCGGGTGGCGGGCCGCCGGGGATGGCGCCGGCCGGCGCCGCGGAGGATTTGGCGGCCTCGGTCGCGGCGAGCAGCTCCTCGGCGGATTTTTCCGACTTCGGCACCGGGGCCACGTAGTAGCTTTTCCGCGGTGAATACATGCTGGTGTAGGGCGTGCTGGTGTGGCAGCCCGCGAGGGCAAGCGACGCGGCGGCGAGGGAGCAGGCGAGGGGGCGAAGGAGGCGGGACATGACTTCCTGTAGGGGATGCGCGCCGGGGTCGTCAATCTCCGGTGTACGGGAAAGTGCAAGAATCTACGGCCGGACGCGGGTGAGGTCGAAAGAGCCGTGGTCGTAACTGGAGTCGTAGCGCGCGGTGAAGCGGTCGCCGGAGATGTGCGCGGCGTAACGGTAGGTGCCGCCAAAGATTGCGGGCAAATCGTGCGTGCCGCGGAAGTTGGTGCGTGAGTTTTTTTCCGGCGTGAGCGTCATGCTGTAGGTGCTGGCAAAAAGCAGCCAGTTCGCGTGGAAAGCCGCGCCCAAAACGGGCGCGCGCCCGGGCTCCGGCCGGGGCTTTGCGGGAAAGCAGCCGCGGGCGAGGGGTGCTTCCTCCAGCACGCAGCGCAGCCGCCCGCCGGCCGGGCCGCCGCCGGACATGTGCTTGGCGCTGGTCCAGCGCCCATCCCAGCGCGTCGCGGGACTTTTTGCCGCGCGCCATTTTGCCTCGAAGGAAGAGCACGCGGCCAGGGCGCCGCACAGGATGGCGAGGAGCAGGCGCGCGTTCATGGCTTTGGCAGCGATTGCAAAAACGTCTGCATCTCCGCCGCGGTGCCGCGGAAGGCGAGCATGAGGCCGTGGGCGCCGTGCTGGCGCGCCGCTGCCGCCCAGCCGCCGTGCTCGAAGACCTGCCAGCCGCCGTCCGCCGGCAGCCGCACACCGAAGTCCGCGGCATGAAACTCGAAGACCACCGAGTCGTGCCGCTCGACGACGAACTGCGCAACGGGCCGGCCGTCCTGCTTGAAAACGTGCGAGCCGATGACCGGCACGGCCGCGAGTTCCGGCGGCACTTCGTAGCCTTCGTAGCCGCGCATGTAGAACCAGTCGCCAAGCTGCGTCGTGGTCGTGGTCACGGGCTCGATCTCGGTGCTGCTCATCTTCGTGGTGGCGTCGAGCATGTGCTCCAAGGCCTCCCGCCCGTCGAAGTCGGCCATGTTTTCCATGACGATGAAAACGATGACGCCCAGCAGCAGCAGCACGCCCATGACCGCCGAAAGCATCGCCGGCGTGCCTACCTGCGACCGCATCGTCCGCCGGCCCGCGCCCGAGGCCTCGCTGAGCGCGCCGAGCTTTTCGCGGAGGTCTTCCGGCGGGACGATGTAGTGGACGGCCTCCGCGATCTGCGCGTCGAACTCCAGCTGCGCGTGCAGCACATTCGCCAGCCCCGCGTCGCCCTCGGCTACGCGCACGGCTTTCTGCACGCGGCCCTCCGGCTCACGCCCGGCGCGGTGGCAGAGGATCAGCAGGCCGGCTTCGTTCGTGTTCATGGGGCGTTATTCAGCCGCGGGCTGGAGGGACTGGGCGAGCAGTCCGCGCGCTGCGCCGAGCGTCTCGGCGAGCGTCTCGAGGGTCATTTTCAAAAGCTCCGCGATCTCCGCGACGGTGAAAAAATCGAGGTAGAAAAGCGCCAGCGCGCTCCGCTCCGGCTCGGGCAGGCCGTGAAAGCGCTGGGCGAGGAGAAAAGCCTCGATCTTGAGCACGCGCGGCTGCCCCCCCCCCGGCGGCGTCGGCCCGCACCCGGCGCGGCGCGGCGGGCGGCGCGGACTCGTTGTTCCGCAGGCAGCGTTCGCGGATGTGCTGGACGAGCCACGCCTGCCGTCCCCGCTCATGGCGCACCTGCCCGAGCTGCGCGGCCATCTCGGCCATCGTGTCGGCCATGACCTGCTCGGCCGTCTTGATGCTGCCGGTCAGGAGCAGGGCGAAGCGGTAAAACTCGGCGATGGCGGGGTTGGGAAGCGGGGGCGTTTGCACTCGCCGCGAGCATATGGGCGCGCGGCGTGCGGGCTCAAGCGCGGAAAGCCGCGACCCGCCGAATCGCGCGTTTTTTACCCGATCCGCCGCGTCGGCGGCCGCCGAATCAGCCGCGGAAAGTTTGCGTTTGACTCCCCCATTTCACCCGCCGAGACTCCGCGCCCTTTCGCCATGCGCCACACCATTTCCGTCCTCGTTGAAAACAAATTCGGCGTGCTCACGCGCATCGCCGGGATGTTCAGCGGGCGCGGCTTCAATATCGACTCGCTCAACGTCGGCC
>JANPHJ010000079.1:0-28053 GCA_031424395.1 Chthoniobacter sp. | reverse complement strand
CGTGACCGAGACCGGCGCCTGGGAGCCGTGGATTCTCTACGTCCTCCGCGCCGTCGAGACGACCGCCGAGACGACCGTGCTGAAAATCGAAGCCATCGGCGACCTCCTCACCCGCCTCGTCGAGGAAGGCCGGCTCAAGCTCCCCAAGCGCACCTTTTCCAAGGAACTCATCGAGCAGCTCTTCGTCCGCCCCTACTGCAAAATCCGCCACCTCGAGGAAGTCGGCCTCGGCAACCGCGTCTCCGCCTCCCGCTACCTCCACGACCTCGCCGAAGCCGGCCTCGTGGCGAAAGTGAAAGCGGGGAAGGAAATCCTCTTCGTCAACGAACGGCTGGTGAAGCTGCTGGCGAACTAGCAGCGATTGGCCTCGTCCACTTTTGCTGTTCTACGCGACAGCCGTTCACCTGTTGGTGATGCGCCCCGGTCTGCGCGCACACATTTTCCGCCTTCGCTCTCCCATTCTCAGCGGACGGGCAAGCGCTCGCGCCCCCGTAAGTTCGCGTGCGGCTTGCGCGGCGGGGCGGCTTTCGGTAGGACGCTGGGATGGATGAAATGCCTGTCCCCGAAAACCCCGCGGCGGAGCAGTCGCCGGAATTGCGGGCGTTTTTGGCGGAGCGGAAGCCGTTCGTGGAGCGAGCGACGCCGGTTTTCTATCAGCTCGGGTTGGCGCTGGTGGCGGGGACGATGGTGCTGCTGCCGGTGATCTATGTGGGGCTGACCGCGCTGGCGGGTTACGGGACTTGGTATTTTGCGACGCATCATTTTTTGGAAATCTGGCAGTGGCCAGTGAGTGGGCGCGGAGGCTTGATGCTGAAGACGGTGGCATCCTGCACGCCGCTGCTGATGCTGGGAATGGCGGCGTTTTTCATGGTAAAGCCGCTGTTTGCCCGGCGGGCGAAGGCGATGCAGCCGATCACGCTCGATCCGCGGCATGAGCCGGTGGTTTTCGCGCTGGCGCAGCGCATTTGCGAATTGGTCGGAGCGCCGCCGCCGAGGGAGGTGAGGTTGGATTGCGCGGTGAATGCGTCGGCGGGTTTCCGTCGCGGCTTTTTCAGTTTTCTGGGCAATGATCTCGTGCTGACGCTGGGGATGCCGCTGGTGGCGGGGCTTTCGACGCGGCAGCTCGCGGGGGTGATCGCGCATGAGTTCGGGCATTTCCGGCAGGGCGCGGCGATGCGGTTGAGTTACGTAATCCGGCGCGTGAACGGGTGGTTCGCACGAGTCGTTTACGAACGCGATTCGTGGGATGCAGCGCTGGCGGGGTGGTCGCAGACGGATTCGCAAATGATGAATCTGATGGGCGGTTGCGCGCGGCTGGCAGTGTGGTTGTCGCGGCTGCTTTTGAAAGGGCTGATGTATGCCGGACATGCGATCAGCAGTCTGCTAATGCGGCAGATGGAGTACGATGCGGACCGGTGTGAAATCCATGTGGCAGGGAGCGCGGGCTTTGAGGCGACGGCGCTGCGGCTGGGGGAACTTGGGGCGACGACGGCGCGGCTTTACAAGGAGATGCAGAGGACGTGGCGCTCGTCTTTTCGTGTGCCGGACAATATCCCGCGGCTGGTGGCGCATCATGCGGAGCGCATCTCGGAGGCGCAGCGGACTAAGCTGGCGGCGGAGTGCCTGGCAGGGCGGACGGGCTGGCTGGACACGCATCCGTCGCACGCGGACCGCATCGCCGCGGCCCGGCGCGCGGGGGAACCGGGGCTGATCGCGGACGATGGGCCGGCGGCGGGGCTGTTCGCGAATTTCGCGGTGCTCAGCCGGTTCGTGACGCTAGCCCATTACGAGGATGATTTGCAGTTGCCGACGACGGAGGATTTTCTCATTCCAGTGGACGCGGTGCTGCATCCGCCGACGCCTTCGGCGGCTCCCGTGCCCGTGACTCCCATCGCCCAAGCCCCCCGCTGGGAGGGCGCGCCGACGACGGCGTAGCACGCCTTGTTTTTCGTGAGGGAACCAGCCCTTTTTCCAGGAGCAAAAAGAGTGGGCAGGACAGGATTCGAACCTGTGAAGGCGTAAGCCAGTGGATTTACAGTCCACCCCGTTTGGCCACTTCGGTACCTACCCGTTTTTTTAAGGGGAGCGCTTTATACGTGCGCCCCCAGAGCCTCGCAAGCGTTTGTGCCTAGAATAATTTCCACCACGGCTTTTTCGGCGCGGGGCCGGGTTTCACAGGGGCCGGGGCGGCGGGAAGCTGCTCGCGCGGGAGGATTTTCACGGAGCGGATGACGAGGCGCTCGGTCGGGTAGTCGTTGCTGTCGGCGGGCTTGGTGCTGAGGGCGTCGAGGGTGTCGAGACCCCAGAGGATGTGGCCGAAGACGGTGTACTGGCCGTCGTAGCTGGGCATGGGGGCGAGGCAGATGTAAAACTGGCTGCCGTTCGAGTGGCGCGAGGGGTTGATCCGGTCGGGCAGGCGCGCGGCGGCGACGGCGCCTTTGATGTGCTTGCGCCGGATCTCGGCCTCGACGGTGTAGCCGGGGCCGCCGGTGCCGACGTTGGCGCGCTCCTTGTGCTTCGTCAGCGGGTCGCCCATTTGCACGAGGAGGTGGGGAAAGGCACGGTGGATGGCGAGGCCGTTGTAGAATTTTTTGCCCGCGAGCTTCTTGAAATTCGCGACGGTGGCCGGCGCTTCGGCTTCGTGAAACTCGAAGGCGAATTGCAGCGGGGTCTTGTCCGCACCGGCGCGGAGGGTGACCAGCGCCACGTCATCGGCGCGCGCGGCGGCGAGGGTGAGGGCGAGGATGGCGGCGGTGAGGGGGAGTTTTTTCATGGGGCTAAAAAGGGCAGTGCATGGGCGGCGAGACGGACGGCATGGACGGTCGCATCGGCGGGGCGGGCGAGCAGCCCGCTGGTGGGCGAACCGCGCCTGAGATAGCCGAGCGCGATCGGCTTTTCCAAGGCAAAACTGAACGCCGCGCTGGTGATGGTGCCGAGCGCGCGCTCCTCGCCCTCGGCAAAAATGGACGCGCCGACGGCGGGCGGCACGCCGTCTTCTACGACGAAGCCGGTGAGCTGGCGGTTGACGTGACCGACGCTTTTCTGCCGCGTTATGACTACCGGCCCGATGTAGCAGCCCTGGTGGTAGTCGAGGTGCGTGGGGTCGTGGCCGGCCTCGGGGGGGAGGGTGTCCTCGGTCAGTTCGCGGCCCCAGCGCGGGAGGCCGGCTTCGAGGCGGAGGGTTTCGAGCAGCGCGGGGACGAGCAGCGGGTGCTGGGCAAGGAGCGCGGTTTTTTCGGCGGCGGGAAGCTGCACGTCCCAGCCGTCGCGACCGAAACGACGAGCGGGGACGCAAGGCACCGACGGGCGCGGGCCGAGGAAGTGCAGCAGTGCGCGGGAGTCGGTGACGTCTTCGAGCGCGGCGTCGTCGGCGATGATGTAGCGCTCGAGCCGGGCGGGGAGCGTGGTGCGGAGCGCGGCGTCGGCGTCGATGAAAAGCGCGCCGTCGAGCGCGGTGATGAGCACCTCGGCGCAGAGGCGGCCTTTCGCCGTGGTCACGCACGCGGGCTGAGTCTGGCCGAGGGCGAGTTTCGGCACGTTGCTGGTGACCTGGCCGTTGAGGTAGCGCACGCGGTCCGCGCCGGTGAGGAGCAGTTTCACCCGGTCGGAAAGATCGGCCACGCCGCCGCGCACCGGGAGTTCGAGATAGGCCGCGCGCAAGCTGGACATGCTAGTCCCCCATCCGCGAGACGAACCAGCGCCGGACGACATTGACCGGGTGCACCGGGGTCTCGGGCGCGGGGGCGGCGGCGGGTGCGCCGGTGCGGGGTTTTTCGTCCGCCACGCGCGCGGGCCGCGGGACTTTGGCGGGCGCGCGGGCGGGGGAAAGCTCGACGACTTTGGCGAGCTTCTCCTCCACCGCGGGCGCGGCCGGACGCGGCTCGGCGGGCGGCGGCGCGGCCGGCGCACTCGGGATGACCGCCGGGCCGGGGAGCCGCACGGGCGCAGGCGCGGCGGCGGGGAGCGCCGCGGGTTTGGCCGCGCCGTTGGGCGCATAGATTTTGTAGAGCGCGGAGAAATCGAGGTCCGCCCAGCCGCGGTTCATCGCGCCAAACATCACGCCCGCGGTGACCGTGGTGACGGGGATTTCGAGGTCGAGCGAATTGGCCATCTGGATGCCGAGTTGCACGTCCTTGAACATGTGCTTGAGCGAAAAATGCGGCTCGAAATCCCCGGCCACCATCTTCGGCAGCTTCAGCTCCACCACGCCGGAGCGGCAGGCGTTTTCCCGGATCGCCGCGGCCAGCACCTCGGGATTCAGCCCCGCGCGCTGCACGATGGCCAGGCCCTCGGCCAGCGTCTGCACGGTCACCGCGGAGATCATGTTCGTCACCACTTTCACCGTCGCCGCGTGGCCGATTTCGCCGATGCGGACGATGGACTTGCTGGTCGCTTCGAGCACGGGTTTGGCGCGCTGATAGACCTCGTCCGCGCCGCCGATGTAATAGACCAGCTCGCGCTTTTCCGCGGCCACTTTGCTGCCGGTGAAAGGCGCGTCGAGAAAGCTCGCGCCGCGCCCGTGAACGAAGCGCGCGGCCTCGATCACCGCCTCGGGGCCGACCGTGGCGCAGCAGACCACCACATGCTCGGGTGTGAGCGCATCGCCCAGCGCCTCCAGCACCTCGAAAAGCGCCGGGGCATCGGCGACGAAAAGCTGGATGATGTCGGCGACCTGCGCGACCTCCGCGGGCGAGCCGAGGAAGTTCGGCACGGGCTTGGCGCTGCGATTCCACAGATAGACCTGGAAACCCGCGGCCCGCAGCCCGGCGGCCACGCGCGTGCCGATGATGCCGAGGCCGATCAGGCCGACGTTTTTCCGGGATTTGCGAGGCATGGTGAAAAGGGCGGGCCGCGCGAACAGCCGCGCGGCGGGTGCGGGAATGTGGCGCAGGCGGGCCGCGAGCGGCAATGCGTTATTCGCGAAACGTCGCGCGCCCGGACGGCCCGGCGCGCGCGACTTAGTGCGAGGTGGCGGCGGCCTTGATTTTGTCGAACCGCACGGCGCTGCCGCGGAAGTCGAAAGACAGGCCGCCCTCGCCGCGCGGGCCGTGGAAGGGCGCGAGGGTGAGCACGCGGTTTTCGTAATGCAGCACGGTGCTGGTGCTCTCGGCGGCGGCGCCGCGGAAGCTGGCGGGGCCGAGCTGCACTTCGCCGTGGACGACCAGCGCTTCGGGAGTGGGCGCGGGGCCCGTGGCGGCGAGCGTGAGCTGGGGCGGCTGCGGAAATTCAAACTGCGCAAGCGTCTCCGCGGCCTGGCCGGTGAGGAGCGGGCGCAGGACTTTGGGATTGATGGTGCTGTGGAGGCGGGCGCGAAATTCTCCGGGCAACTGCTGGACATCGCCACTGAGCGCGCCGGTGCGGTGGACGAGGCGGAGGTCGCGCAGCGTCCAGCGCGGAGCGTCGGAGGAAAAGTCCGCGCTGGCGCTTTCAAAGATGACGGACCGGCAGGCGAATTTGCCGAGCGCGAGATGGCCGAGGATTTGCACGGAGGGCGGGTCGCCGAAGCGCAGCGTGGCGCGGGCGTCGAGGGTGGGCGGGGTGTAGAAAACGGTGTCGTCGGGCAGGGGCAGCGCGTCGAAGGCGCGGAGCAGGGCCGGCGTGTCGAGGGTCGAGCGGAGGCGGAGTTGCGCGGTTTGGGCGGCGGGCTGGATGAGGCCGGTGAGGCGGAGTTCGCCGGCGGCGTCGCGCGCGGTGAGGTCGCGGAGGTCGATGGCGCCGTCGCGGAAATCGGCGGCGAGGTAGAGGCTGTGCAGGAGGTAGTTTTGGCGGCGGATTTTTTCGCCCCAGAGGGCCAAGGCGACGGCGATTTTGTCCGGCTGCGCGAGGTCGCCGCTGAAGGTGAGGCTGACCAGCGGCGGCTCGGTCTCGAATTTCAACGCCGCGCTTTCCGCCGCCACCCGCTCGAGCAGCGCGATGACCCGCGCGCTCGGCGCAGGATGGAAGGCCGCGGGATTGATGAGCCGGCCCGAGGCGTGGACGCGCACGCCGAAAACCTCCGCGTCGGCAAAGGCGAGATAGATCTGCTGCGGCGGGAGAAACAGGCGCGCGTTGAGTTTCTCGACTTCGATGCGCGGGCCGCGCGCCTTCGCCGGATTGAGCCGCAGCGAGAGGCTGGCGTCGCGGAGATCGAGCGCGTCGAGGAAAGGTTTGCCGCGGACGAGGTTGGCGTAGTTCACCTGTAGGACCATCTCGTCGATGAAGACGACGGTGCGTTTGCGCTCCTTGGTTTCAAAGACGCGCACCTCTTTGGCCACGAGGCCGCGCAGCGGATCGAGCGTGAGCCGGCGGAGTGCGACCTCGAAGCCGCGCTTGCGGAATTCCGCCGTGACGAGGCCGCGCCATTTGCTGGTGAAGCCCTTGTCGTAGGCATACCAGCCCGCGCCGAGCAGCGCCGCGAGGAGCAGGGCGAAAAGGGTGGGCAGCACGCGGCGCATGGCGAAAGCTGACAGGCGGCCGCGGGGCGGTGACAAGGGGATTCTCGCAGAGCTTGTTGCGGGGCACGCCCGTTGCTTTAGTTTCCCTCCCGATGATTAAAGCCAATTGTCGGGAACGTTTCACGGCGGCGGATTTCGATTTCGTCGCCACCACCCTCGCCAGGTCCGAGCGGGATTCAGTGACCTTGGTGGACCTCCTCACCGATGAGGACGCGCGCGACTCCATCCTCGACAGCCCGCGGTTGGTCGAGGCGGTGCTGGCGCAGGACGGCACGCTGTGTATTTCGCCGCAGCTCTACTTCTACGTTTTGATCAGGCATGTCTTGAAAACGACAGGCCTGACCGACCGGCGGGTGAGCGACTACCTCGCGTCACTGCTGGAAACTTTTTCCCAAACCGCGCGGATGAAATCGCCGGCGGACGGCAACGGAAACCCGGTGCAGTACGTGTCAGACATGTTGATTGCGCTACGCCATGCGTCGCCAATGCAGACATTTCTGATCCGCGCGCATGTCGGGAATTACGCGCTTTTCATCACCGGCATTTTTCACGAGACGGTGGAGCGGCGCACGCAGCGCGGGGCGCCGGACATGGGCTTTTATGAGGACATGGGGCGCGCGAGTTTCAAGGCGGTGGCCGCGCACCAGGTCGCGCGGTCGTGCGCGCTGAGCGGGGTTTTTGAAACGCTTGCGGACGGCTTTCACGAGGCGCGGCTGGCGCTGAACCGGGTGGCGGATTCGCTGCTGCACCTCAACGCCTCCCACGCGCCGCACCTCCCGTTTCTGCCATGAGCGCGACTTTGTTCAGCGACATTCAGCGGCTGTTTGAGCAGACGTATGCGCAAGTCGGGATCAATCTCGAAGACTGCCTAATCGACCGCCAGCGCTGCGGGCAGCTCAGCCGGGCGGCGGGCGCGGCGGCGCGGGAACTGAGCGAGCTGGCACGGACTTTTTTGCGAAAGTCGGACGACCGGCTGCACATTGGGATCTATTACTCGCGCTGGCTGATCGAGCAGCTCGAGCGCAACGACCCGCGGCGCGGGCTGAACGACGCCAACATCCGCTCGCTCATCGCCTTCGTGGAGGAGATCAACCACGCGCTGCACGCGTCGCTGCAGTTTCAGCGGGGCGTCCGCGAGATCGCGAGCGAGGACTACGCGCGCAATCTGGAGCTGCAGGCGCAGGTGGACACGTATCTCGTGCTGCTGCTCTTCGTGGCCTTCTTTCGCAAGACGCAGAAGGTTTCCCGCACCGACCGCCGCTGGCTGCGCTTCCACCTTTTCGCGCGGCACGACACGCACGCCTACGCCGACGCGAATCTGCGCGGGCGCTACCTCGAAACGACCGAGCTGGCGGCGCGCTACACGCGCTTTCTCGATGCGCTGAACGGCGCGCGCCGCGTGGATGAAATCCGCCTTTTCCACGCGCTGGAGTACGGCGAGAAAAAGCAGCGCATCCTCGCGCTGATGGACCGGGAGAAGTAGGGCGGCGAGCTTGGAGTCCCGCCTTCGGGCGGTTCGGCGGTTCGGGCCGGCTAAAGCGGGAACGCCGAACGTCCGGGAGCAGTCGCCACGTTTTCACGCGCACGTTTGACCTCCGCTGCGAAGTCCTCCACAACTTGCCGCCCCGCAAAAAAATGGCCGTCTCCCGCACTATCGAAATCCGCCGCTACCAGCCCGCCGACCGCGCGCGCCTCCGCGAGCTGTGCTGCGCCACGGGCTTCCTCGGCAAGCCCATCGACCCCGTCTTCGAGGACCGCGAACTTTTCGCCGACTACCTCACGGCCTACTACACGGACTGGGAGCCGGAGAGCTGCTTCGTGCTGCTGGTGAACGGCGACATCCGCGGCTACCTCATGGGCTCGCGCCGCCCGCTGCGTCAGCAGGGCTACGCCTTTTACCAAAACCTCAGCCTCTTTCTGCGCGGCGTTTTCCGCTACCCGCGCTACTCGGTGGCGTCGAAAAAATTCGTGCAGTGGATCTTCCGCACGGCCTGGCGCGAGGTGCCCGCCGCGCCGCGCCGCGCCGCGCATTTTCACATCAATCTTCTCGCCGACGCCCGCCAGCTCGCCACCTCGCGCGCGCTGGTGGACGCGTATCTCGCCTACCTGCACGCCTGCGGCGAAAAGCGCGTCTATGGGCAGATGGTGGTCTTCGAGGACCGGCGGGGGGCGAAGATGTTTGAGCGCTACGGCTTCAAGGTGCTCAACAAGTCGGAGATCACGAAGTATCGCGATGTGCATCCCGAGCCGGTCTATCTCTGCACGGTCATCAAGGATCTCGACGCCAACCACCAGTGCTACGCCAAGGCGACCTAGCTGCTACGGCTTCGCCGTGCGCTGGAGCACCAGCGAGATCATTTCCACCAGCTCTTCCATGAGCACCGGCTTAAAGAGCACGAGCGCGTCGATCCCTTTCAAAAAGCTCTCCACCTTCGGATTGTCCGCGTGGCCGGTGACGAAGATGAAACGCTGGGTCAGCTCGGGTTTGATCTTCTTGACCGCGAGGTAAAACATGTCGCCGGCCATCTTCGGCATGAGCATGTCGCAGACGATTACGTCGTAGTCGATGGCCTGCACCTCGCGCAGCGCGGCCGCGCCGTTGGGCTGCACGGCGACTACGAAATTGCGGGACTCGAGCAGCTCCTTCAGCGTGTCGGCCAGCTCCTGGTCATCGTCCACGAGCAGGATGCTTTTGATCTCGAGTTCGTTTTGCGGCGGCGGCGGCTGAGCGGGTGAGGACATGCGGCGGAAAGTAGCGCGGCAGCCGCGCGTGTCATGGACAAACTCGGCGTCTGTGTTTCTACTGCCGCCATGATACGCCTCTTCCTCGCCCTCCTCTTCACGGCCACGGCCTCGACGCTGCGCGCGGCCGATTTCCAAGCCGCTGCCGGCCTCCAGCTCTACAGCCTGCGCGACCTTTTCAAAACCGAAGTGCCCGGCACTCTGGACAAAGTGAAGGCGTACGGCGTGACCGAAGTGGAGACCGCAGGCACCTACGGGATGCCGGCGGAAAAGCTGCGCGAGCTGCTGACGGCGCGCGGCCTGAAGGCGGTGAGCGCGCATTTTCAGTATGACCCGCTGACGAAGGACATCGACGCGGTAATCCGCGACGCGAAGGCGCTGGGACTGGAGTACGTGGCCTGCCCGTGGATTCCGCACGCGGAGGCGGAGTTCACCGAGGAGGTCACGCGCAAGGCGGCGGCGGACTTCAACCGCATCGGCGAGGCGCTGGCGAAAGCGGGGCTGAAATTCGTCTATCATCCGCACGGGTATGAGTTCGCCCCGTTTGGCGACGGCACGCTTTTCGACCTGCTGGTGAAGGAGACGAAGCCGGAGTTTGTGAACTTCGAAATGGATGTCTTCTGGGTCACGCATCCGGGAAAAAACCCCGCCGAGCTGCTGGAGAAATATCCGACCCGCTGGCTGCTGATGCACCTGAAAGACATGCGCAAAGGCGCGCGCACGGGGCTCTTCACCGGCCATGCTCCGCTCACGGACGATGTGCCGCTCGGCACCGGCATGGTGGACTGGCCGCTCGTGCTGCGGACGGCGGCCAAGGTGGGCGTGAAGCATTACTTCATCGAGGACGAATCGCCGACGGCGGAAACAGCGATCCCGCAGAGTCTGAAATATCTGGGGACGCTGAAGTAGAGTGGCCCGGCGCTTGGCAAATCCGCATGAAACAACTCCTCATCATTACGGCAGCTACGCTCCTCGCCACCTGGCCCGCCCCAGCCCGCGTCGGCGAAACGCAACAGGAGATTACGGCCCGGTATGGGGATGGAAAGAAGGCGCAAAACCAACGTCTCGCAGGAGCAGAAACATTCGAATACGACAAAAATGACTTTTACGTCGAGGTGGCCATTCTCGACGGCAAGGCCGTCTTGGAGATCTACGCCCACAAGAAGGGCACGACCGACGACGTGATCAAGGATCTGCTGAAGGTCAACAGCAGCACGGAAGCGACCTGGCATTTCGACCGCAAACAAAACAGATGGGAACGGGGAGGAACGCCGAAGCTGGTCGCCTACCGATGGCCCGGCCACCCGGATTTTTTCTGCATCAAAGACCTCAAGGCATGCGAGGCCGCGGAAAAGAAGCACAAACCCAGCGCCAGCGGACTCTAAAAAATCGTCTCACCAGAGTTTGGGTGCGTAGCTATGTCCCGAGTTTGAAAAGGTCTTCGCGGAGCTGGGCGCTCCACTTGGCGAGAAAGCTGAGGCGGGCTTGGAGGGGCGCGAGAGTTTCCCAGTCGGCGGCGGACGGCCGGGCGTCCCACGCGGCATCAAGGGTGCGGAGGCCGGCGAGGGCTGCGTCATGCGCGGCGGTGAGCTGGGCGAGGGCGGTTTCGAGGTCGCGGCGGAGGGTGGTTTTTTCCGCGGCGAGGAGGGCGCGGGCGAGCGGGCTGGCGGTGGCGGATTGCTTTTGGAGAAAGCTTTCCAGGGCGCCGCGACGGGCGGCGAGCTGCATGAAAAGATCGGCCAGCGCGGGCGGAATGGGCGCGGCGCGGGCGAGTTGCGCGGGCGCTTCGAGATCGAGCAGGTGGCGGAGGCGGGCGGCGGGGTCGCGGAGGATGGCGTGGGCGGTGTTCAGCGCGGCGAAGCGCTCGGGGGTGCCGCCAGCCGCGTCGGGATGGTGCCGGGCGGCAGCGCGGTGAAAGCTTTCGCGCAGCGCCTCGGGATCGAGCCACGGACGGCGCGGCTGGGTGAGGTTGGCGAAGTGGTCGGTCATGCGGCGGAGTGCAAGCCGGCGGCGCGGCGCGGGGCAAGGGGAATTTTCCCGCGGCGCGTGGAAATGGGCTTTGCCGGCGCGGCGCGCTGCGTTATGGACGTGCGCCGCCCGCCTTATGACACCCGCCCTGCTCCGCCACGCGCTCGCCCTCGGGCTGGCGCTCGCACTTTTCGCCTGCGACAAACCGATGGCCGACAAGGCGGTGCTCTTCGGCGCGATCCACGAGAATGTGCATGCGCTGGAAAAGAAGGACGTGGAGACGGTCATGGCGACGATCCACCCGGACAGCCCGGCGTATGCCGGGACGAAGGAGACGGTCGAGGAGATGTTCAAAAGCGTGGATTTGAAGTACACGCTGAGCGACCTGCGGATCGAGGAGGCCACGCCGGAGGAGGTGAAGGTGAGCTTTACGCAAAAGACAGAAAAGGTGGGCGAGCGGGGGCAGTTTTTCAGCAATATCGTGGAGGGCATCCACACGCTGCGGCCGGACAAGGGAACGTGGAAAATCTACAAGACCCTGCAGACGAAAGTGACTGATCTGAAAGGCAAGCCGCTCTTTGCCGCGGATACGCCGCCGCCCGCCTCGCCCATCCCGCCCGCGGTGCAACTCCCGCCGGACGGGACGCCGCTGCCCGCGTCCGTCACGCCGCCGGCGAAATAGCGCCTGCCGCCGTGCGCCATGGACGACCGCCTGATCCCCAGCCACCGGCAGCGCACCGCGCTGTTCGCCCTGCTTTTCGCCTCGGGCATCTGCCTGGCGATGCTGGTCAGCCGGGCGCTTTTTGCGCAAAGCCGGGAGCTGTTTTTTTACCCGTGGAATCTCTTCCTCGCGTGGATTCCTCTCCTGCTCGCGCGGCGCATCTACGCGTTGCGCGCCTGCCGCTCGCCGCGTTACGGGCTGCTCGCCGGCTGCGCGGTGGCGTGGTTTTTCTTTTTCCCGAATGCACCCTATATCGTCACCGACCTCGTGCATCTCAAGACCCGCCCGCCTGTGCCGAAATGGTTCGATCTGGTGATGATGGTATCCTTTGCCTGGACCGGACTCTGCCTCGGCTACCTCTCGCTGTACCTCCTGCATGAGGTGGTGCGGAGTTGGCTCGGGCGGCGCTGGGGCTGGCGCTTCGTGGTGGCCATGCTGGCGCTGAGTTCCTTTGGCATCTACCTCGGGCGCGTCCAGCGGTGGAACAGTTGGGACGTGCTCGCCCGCCCGTTTGGCCTGGCTGCCGACGTGGTGCGGCGGGTGAATTTCGCGGGCAATCCGGAGCTGTTCGCGTTTTGCGCCACGTTTTTCGCCTTTTCGCTGCTCATCTACGCCACGCTTTTCGCGCTCACCCATCTGCACGGGCAGGCCCCGGGCGAAAGCAGCCGCGGGTGACGGGGCGCACGCGCGGGGAAAAGCGCATTGCCGCGGCATGCCTCCTGCGTTATGAAGCGCGCAACCAAAACACACCATGGCACTCCTCCGCTTCGCCTTCTGGGGCTCACTTTTCGTTCTTTGCACCTTCGCCTTCACTGTCCTCTTTGAGCACGGGCCGATGAACTTCTTTGAAAACGCGAAGAAAGAAAAGGAAGTGCTCGCCGGCATGATGGGCAAAAAGGTGGAACGCAAAGGCGACGCCAGCGACAAGCTGACGCCCGCGCTGCACTGACCGCGCGGCCCGGCAGGGCGCGGCGCGGATAATTTCGCGCGCCGGGCGCACGGAGGCATTGTCAAAGGAATCGGCGGTGCTATTCTCCGCGGCCCCAGACCTATGCCCATCCAAACCGAAAAGGAACTTCCCGACAACGCCCGCACCCTTTGGCTCAAAGCCCGCAGCGCCGTCGAGCTGCGCAACTACGGCTACGCCATTTCGCTCATCCAGGCGGTGCTCAAGGACAACCCCGGCTTCCTCGACGGCCGCAAACTCCTGCGCAAAGTGGAAATCACCGCCACCAAGGGCAAGAAGGCCTTTCTTTCAGGCCTCTCCACCGCCTCGCTGCGCGGTGCCGGCATGGTGAAGAAGGATCCGAAAGCCGCGATGGAACTGGCGGAAAAAAATCTCGAAACCGACCCCACGAACTCGCAGATCAACCATCTGCTCAAGGAGGCCGCCAAAGCCGCCGGCTTTCCCGAAATCGCCGCCTTTGCCCTCGAGACCATCGTCGAGGCTGACGCCAAGGATACCAAGACGATGCACGAGCTCGGCGAGATGTACCTGACCATGGGTCTGCCGGACGCCGCCGTGGCCATTTACAGCAAGATCGCGGAGCTGAACCCCGCCGACCTCACCGCCGTGAAACGCAGCAAGGACGCGGCGGCCACGGCCTCCATGAAAAGCGGCGGCTGGGAGCAGGCCTCGAGCTACCGCGACATCATGAAAAACAAGGACGAGGCCATCTCCCTCGAACAGCAGAGCCGCGTGGTGAAAAGCGCCGACATGATCGACGACCAGCTCAACGAGCTCTACCCGCAGTGGGAGGCCGCGCAGGACAACGTCGATCTCTCGCGCCGCATCGCCAAACTCTGGGAGGATCGCTTTGAGCAGAAAGAGGATGGGGAAAGCCTCGACGCCGCTCTCTCCTACTACACGCACACCAACACCCTCGTCTCCGGCAGCGACCCCGCCGTAGCGCGCAAAATCGGCGACCTCCAGACCAAGCAGCTCGACCTGCACATCAAACAGCTCGAAGACTGGTTTGCCAGCGGCGGCGACCAGCACGAGGACGCGGCCACCTACCTCGCGGAACTGGAAGCCCTGAAAGTTCAGAAGGCCGGCCTGCTCATCGCCGAGGCTAAAAAGCGCGTCGAGCGCAACCCGACCGACCTGCAGCTGCGCTTCGAGCTGGGCGAGCAGCTCGTCGTGGCGAAGCAGTACACCGAGGCCATTCAGGAGCTGCAAAAAGCGCGGCAGAATCCGAACGCGCGGCTCAAGGCGATGAACCTCCTCGGCCAGTGCTACACGGAAAAGAACATGCTCGATCTCGCGGTGAAGCAGTTCCAGGACTGCGCCAGCGAAATCATCGCCATGGACGCCACCAAAAAAGAAGTGCTCTACAAGCTCGGCCTCGTCTTCGTGCGCATGGGCAAAAAGGACGAATCACTCAACTGCATGAAGCAGATTTACGAGTCCGACTACGGCTACATGGACGTGGCCAAGCGCGTCGAAGAGTCCTACGGCCAGTCGTAGCCGAGCGGTGCCGAGCGGAGAACCAGCCCGCCTGCTCTTGAGCAAATTCTGACGCTTTCTACGGCATGCCTTGGTTCACGTTTCGCTTCGACAACTTCGCCTACTCGTTTCTCAGCGTCCTGCTCGAGGGCGTGCCCTTTCTCCTCCTCGGCTCACTCCTTTCCGGGCTCGTCGATGTCTTCGTCTCCCCGGCCCGCATGCAGCGCATGCTCCCGGCCAACCCCGCCGCCGCCATCGCCGTCAGCGGCCTGCTCGGGCTCGTCTTCCCCATGTGCGAATGCGGCAGCGTCATCGTCATCCGGCGCTTCATCCGCAAAGGCCTGCCCCTCTCCTCCGCCGTCGCCTACATGCTCGCCGCGCCCATCGTCAGCCCGCTTGTCGCGCTCAGCACCTTCGCCGCCTTCAAGGGCCAGAACCCGGTCGTCATGACCTCCCTCCGCCTCAGCCTCGGCTACCTCATCGCTGTCGCCGTCGCCTTCATCGTCCACCGCCTCCCTGCCTCCGCCGTCCTGCGCTCCGCCAGCGCCGCCCCGCGCCAACGCGCCGGCCTCAGCGTCACCGCCGCGCCCGGCGAAGCGCCGGAATTTTCCAACCTCGCCGCCGCCGCGAGCCTCCCGAAAAAACTCCTCCTCACCGTCCAGTCCGCCACCGCCGACTTCCTCGACGTCGCCTTCTTCTTCATCCTCGGCACCGCCCTCGCCAGCGTCTTCAACACCGCCGTGCACCAGGAAATCATCCTGCCCCTCGCCACCCAGCCGCTCCTCGCCATCCTTTCCTTCATGGGCCTCGCCGCGCTGCTCGCCGTGTGCAGCACCACCGACGCCTTCATCGCCGCCAGCTTCACCACCTTCCCCTTCACCGCCAAGCTCGCCTTCCTGCTCTTCGGCCCCGTCTTCGACCTGAAGCTCTTCTGGCTCTACGGCGTCCTCTTCCGGCGCCGCTTCATCGTCCTCCTCGCCCTCGGCCTCTTCCTCACCATCGCCCTCATCTGCTGGCGTCTCGCCGCTTTCGCGTTCTGAGGTAAAAGGCACCGTCCTGGCCCGCCGGTGAGCGCCCAGTATCCGCTTGCCTCCGCCCCTCGCCCGGTCAAGCTCGCCACCCACCACTGCATCCTATGAAAAAACTCCATTTGCTCACTACGCTCCTCTCCGGCCTCGTCGCCTTCGCGCCCACTGCGGCGCGCGCCCAGGAACCGGAAAAAGTCTCGCTGCCCGCCGCCATCACCGGCGGCATGGACATCGAGTTTCGCACCCGCAAAAATCTCGATGACAAAGGCAAGCCGCAGAAAGGCGTGACCGACCAGTATGTGCTCTCGCTCAATGTAGCGCAGACCACCGAATTCAAAGGCTCCATCCAGCGCCAACCCGCCGTCGGCGGCCTCTTGGGCACCGGCCAAAAGGCGCAACTCACCTACTCCATCGACCTCTCGGTTTTAAACCCCACCAATCTTTCGCAGAAAAAATCCGTGGGCAAGTGGGTCGGCACCGTGCCCGTCGCTGGCAATGGCGAATACAACGAAGAAGGCCTGCCCGACAGCCAGCAGCGCATTGCCGTGGATGCCATCGGCAAAGCGCCCGCCTTCACCGACAAATTCGGCGGCAAGCTCATCGGCAAAGGCAAGAAAGCGGCCACCGCCGTGACCTACATCCGCCAACTCGCCGGCAAGCAGGTCAAGGTCGAGGTCAAGAACACCGACCCCATGCGCTTCGAGTCGCTCGCCCTGGCGATGGGCCCCGCGCAGACCTATCCCCGCAGCGTAGTCAATGGCAACCTCGACTATGACTATGAGACCGGGAACTACTACACCAACGGCATCCGCTTTCTCTACCAGTCCAACGGCAAGGAAACCGAGGACGTGGTAACCGGCTCGATCAAATGGGTGGAAGACGCCAACCGCGCGAGCAATGGCAAGGGTCAGTATGAGTTCAACCTGCGCTACAACGAGGCCAAGAACACCAAGCCCGCCGGCGAGGCCGCGGCCTTTGCCAAGATGTCCGACGAAGAAGCCTTCTTCGCCGTGGACAACACCATCCCCTCCCTCACCGGCACCATCACCTACGAGGATCAAATGACCACCGTCGGCGACAAACAGCTACCTGGCTCCAGCAAGATCAAATACAACCTCGCGGCCAACCAGCTTACCAAAGTGCAGATCATGAACTTCTTCAAACTCTGGCTCGTCTGCGTCGGCCCGACGAACGACGAGTAGGCTCCGGGTCCCGCGGATTGTCCCCGCACGAGGCCGCCATTCAAGGGGACGCGCCCAGGCAATTTTCTCACCTTGCAGTAAAGCAAAACGCTACGCAAAAATCAGGGAATGCCCGATTGCGGAGTCGCCGGGAGTTTTCCTAAAATCACCTTATGAAAACCTCCGCCTCCCTGATCAAACTGGCTGCGCCTTCCCGGGCCAGCGTTTCCACCCCGGCGTTCTTCTGCGGCACCATTGCCGCCCTCCTGACCACCGCCGCCACCACTGCCGCCCTCGGCCCCAACGACACCGCCACCGGAACCGGCGCACTGGCGAACGAAACCACTGGCAATAACAATACCGCCGACGGATTCCAGGCACTCTTCAGCAACACGTCGGGCGGGGCCAACACGGCGGCTGGAGTCCAGGCACTCTTTAGAAATACAACGGGCGTGAACAATACCGCCAATGGATCCCAGGCGCTCTTCAGCAATACAACGGGGAGCGAAAACACAGCCATTGGTCTCTATGCACTCTTCAATAACACTACGGGCTTCAAGAATACGGCCACGGGTGTACTTTCCCTCGCCAGCAATACCACCGGCGCCTTCAACACAGCCGCTGGTTACCAAGCACTGTTTGGCAACAGCACGGGCACCTCCAACACAGGTTTTGGTTCGCTGCACTCTTCAGAAATACCACCGGCTCCTACAACGTGGCCACCGGGTTCTTCACGCTTGAAAACAATACCGGTGATGACAACACAGCCAATGGCGCCTACGCCCTCCGCTCAAACACGACCGGCTTTCGCAACACCGCTGCTGGCAACTACTCGCTCTACTCCAATACCAGTGGAGTCAATAACACGGCAACCGGGTTTCAGGCGCTATACCTGAACACCACCGGTTTCGCCAATACCGCGACCGGCGAGTTCGCGCTCTTGGGTAATACCACCGGCCACGAAAACACGGCCAATGGCTTCGGCGCGCTCAGCGGCAACACCACCGGCTCCATGAACACAGCCACTGGTCTAAACGCCCTCTACAGCAATACCACCGGCAGCAACAACATAGCCAACGGCCAGGCTGCGCTCTTAAGAAACAGCACTGGAGGCGCAAACATTGCGATTGGCATTGAAGCAATGAGTTTCAATATCAGCGGCGGCTCAAACACGGCCATGGGTAACAGGGCTTTGTTTAGCTCCAATGGCAGTCAGAATACCGCCTTGGGACAGTTCTCGCTTTTGAGCGTGAGCGATGGAACGGCCAACACGGCATGCGGAACCGAGTCATTTCGTGACATGATCTCTGGCTACAACAATATCGCCCTGGGTTACCGGGCCGGCATCCTGCTCGGGTCGGGCAACTATAACATCTACATCGGCGCACCCGCCGCGGGCGACGAGAACAACACCCTGCGCATCGGCAAGCAGGTTCAGCAGGCTTTCATCGGCGGGATCTACGGCAAGCCATCCCCCGCGGGGGCGGCTGTGTATATCACAGGCGACGGAAAACTCGGGACCTCCACCTCGTCGCGCCGCTTCAAGGAGAACATCAGAAGTATGGACGCGGCCAGCGAAGCCATCCTCGCGCTCAAACCGGTGACCTTCCGTTACAAGGAGGATATCGACCCCGCCGGCACCCCGCAGTACGGCCTGGTGGCCGAGGATGTGGAAAAAGTGGACCCCACCCTCGTGCTGCACGACGCCGAGGGCCAGACCTCCACCGTCCGCTACGAAGCTGTGAATGCGATGGTCCTCAATGAGTTCTTGAAACAGCACCGGCAGGTGCCGGAGCAAAAGAAGGCCATGGACGCCCAACAGTCCGAGATCAAGGCGCTCAACGAGCGCCTGCAAAGACTGGACTCACGCATGCAAAAATTCATGAGGCAGACCAAATAGCCAAGGTTTGTCTGCCGCGGACATAACTCCGTCGAACCAAGGTTAAGTCCCGCGTTCACTAACTCCAAAGGCGTTTTACTTGCGTGGAAAGATCAACCGCGCCGACTAGCGCGGTACCACTCCACAAACTTAGGTATCCCTTCCGCGATCTTAGTATGCGGGTCGTATCCGAGTAACGCGCGCGCTTTGCCAATGTCCGCATAGGTCAGCGGCACGTCGCCGGGTTGCTCGGGCATTTGTTCGATGACGGCTTTTTTGCCGAGCGCCTGCTCGATGGTGGCGATGAGTTCGCTGAGCATGGTGGTCTCGCTTTCGCCGAGATTGAAGACGTCGCAGTGCGGGCCGTCGTAGGTGAGGCAGGCGGTCATGCCTTGGAGGATGTCGTCGATGTAGGTGTAGTCGCGGCGCGTGGAACCGTCGCCGAACTGCTGGATGGGCCGGCCTTCGTCGATGGCCTTGGTAAAGGAATGGATGGCGAGGTCGGGGCGCTGGCGCGGGCCATAGACGGTGAAGAAGCGCAAGGAGATGGTGCGCAGGCCGTAGAGGTGGGTGTAGTTCGAGCAAAACTGCTCGGTGGCCATTTTCGTGGCGGCGTAGGGCGAAATGGTTTGGTTGATGAGCATGTCCTCGCGGAAGGGGGCGGTTTTGATGACGCCATAGACGGACGAACTCGACGCCGAGACGACGCGCGGGACGCCGTGGACGCGGGCGGCTTCGAGGATGTGCCAGGTGCCGGTGATGTTGGTGTCGATGTAAAGCCGCGGCTCCTTGATCGAGGGGCGCACGCCGGCGCGGGCGGCGAGGTGGACGATGGCGTCGGGCTTTTCTCCCCCGACGATGCGCTCGACGGCGGCCCAGTCGCGAAGGTCGGCCTCGTGGATGCGCGCGTGGGCGGCAAAAGCGGCGGTGTTGGCGCGCTTGATGGCGGGGTCGTAGAAGTCGTTGAAGTCATCGAGCACGCTGACCGTGTGGCCGTCGGCGAGGAGTTTTTCGACGAAGTTGGAACCGATGAACCCGGCGCCGCCGGTGACTAGAACTTTCATCCGCGCACCCTAGGCGATGCGCGAAAAAGGGGGCAAGGGAAAGTTCCCCAGGGCAGGGCTCGAATCGGCTGCGCAGGGCCGTGGAATGGGCTTCGGCGGGCGGGTCGCCTTTTTTTGTGGGACGAGGCGGGCAAAAATGTTGACACCGCAAAAGCGGAGTGAGATGAACGGCCCCCATTCTTATTTTTCTTATGTCCGAAGAACTCCCTCCTTCCCCCTCCGCTGCTGACGATGACGCATCCAAGGCCGAAACGATCCGCATCACACTGCCGCCCAAGCCCGAGCAGGCTACGACGGTGAAGCGCGAGACGGTGCGGATCAATCTCCCCGGCAAGCCTGCGCCCACCGCGCCGCCGCTCGGCAATGCACCGAAGAAGGAAACCACTAAGATTGTCACCGCCGAAGCCGAGACGGTACCCGCTCCCGCAGCACCATCCGCACCGCCGCCGCCCTCGGCCAGCAAGCCCTATATGCCTCCACCGCCGCGTCCGCCTTCGCAGGCGGGCATGCCGCTGCCGCCGGCCAAGCCAATGAGCGGAGTGAATCCGCCGCCCAAGCCGCCCGGCCTTGGCGCACGCCCCACCGTCCCGCTCAAGCCCGCACCGGGACCCGTGCCCAGTGGTGCGCCAAAGCCCCCGCTGCCTGCCGGCAGTGGCATCCAGGCCGCGCCGGTAACGATGAAAGCTGCCGCGCCGAAAAAGGAAACCGCCCGCATCACCTTGCCGCCCGAAGGCAGCGGTAGCAAACCGGCGATGCCCAAGGCCACGATCAAAATGCAGCAGACGCAGCCGCTCGTCAGCCGCCCGGCTCCCACGCTCACCCAGTCCTCGGCCATGACTCCGGCCCCAGTGATTTCCACGTCGTCGTCGATGCAGGTCGAGGCCGGCCCGGACGGTATGGTGAATGTCCTCGCGATCATCGCCCTCGTCATTTCCCTCGCCTCCCTCGCCCTCGTCTTCCTCGCTTATCAGGCGACTTCGCTCTCCTGAGTTAGAAAAACCCCCCACCTATGGCCTACCCCACCGAAGCCCCTGCCGACGGAACCGTGAGCATTCTTTGCATCGTGTTGATGATCTTCGCCCTCGTCGGACTCGCCCTCACCTTCCTCGCCTACCAAGCCACTGCACACTCCTAAACACACACTCATGGCCAGCTCCAACGTCCTCACCGTCACCGACGCCACCTTTGACGCCGAAGTGCTCAAATCCGACACGCCCGTGCTCGTGGATTTCTGGGCTCCTTGGTGCGGGCCGTGCATCCAGCTCGGACCGGTGATCGACCAGGTCGCGGACGCCACCGTGGGCAAAGCGAAAGTCGCCAAAGTCAACGTGGACGAGAGCCAGCTGGTGGCGGCCAAATACCGCATCAATTCCATCCCGGCCCTTCTCGTCTTCAAGGGCGGTGAACTGAAAGAGCAGCTCAACACCCGCTCCAAAAGCGACATCGTGGCGAAGCTCGAAGCCCTCGCCTAAGGCCGCCCGCAAAAAACTTCCACGCCGCGCTTTCGAGAGAAAGCGCGGCGCTTTTTTTTCCAAGGCGCGCTCATCGTGCAAAAAGCGCATGGCTTCATCTCGAACATCCGGTCTCCAACAGCCGTGCTCACAATGCGGCGAAACCCCACCCCGCCTGCGGAGCCCGGTTTTTTCTTGCTGTCCCAGCCCGTTCCAAAGAAACACGACCCCTTATGCCCGACTCCGTTTCCTTTCATTCCGGCCTGGATAAATCCGTCGCCGGCCTCAAGACGCTGATTCAGAATCACTTGAAGTTCAGCCTCGCCCGCGACGCCCAAACCGCCTCGAAGCGCGACTGGTGGCTGGCCACGTCCAAAGCCGTGCAGAGTGTCATCATCGAGCGCATGATCGCCACCCAGGGCGTGCATCACCGTCAGAACGTCAAACGCGTGTATTACATGTCGCTCGAGTTCCTGATGGGCCGGCTTTTTTCCAACAGCCTCTACAGTGCCGGCATCTTTGAGGAAATGGAGCACGCCCTCCAAGAACTCGGCTACGACGTGGAAATCCTCCGCCTCGAGGAATACGACATGGCCCTCGGCAACGGCGGTCTCGGCCGTCTCGCCGCCTGCTTCCTCGACTCCCTCGCCACGCTCGACCTCCCGGCCATCGGCTACGGCATTCATTACCAGTACGGCCTTTTCAAACAAGAGTTCCGCAACGGCCACCAGATCGAGTTGCCCGACGAGTGGATGAAATTCGGCACGCCGTGGGAAATCGTCCGCCCCGAGCACACCACCGAGGTCGAGGTCTTCGGCCACGTCGAAAATATCTTCGACGACCGCGGCAGCTACCTTCCGCGGTGGACTGGCGCGAAAAAACTCATCGGCATTCCCTACGACATCCCCATCCCCGGCTACGGCACCAATACCGTCAACTACCTGCGCCTGTGGGAGTGCAAAGCCAGCGCCGAGTTCGATTTCGAGGCCTTCAACCGCGGCGGCTACGCCGAGGCCGTCCATGAAAAAACGGCCAGCGAAACCATCTCGAAAGTCCTTTACCCCAACGACAACAACGACTCCGGCAAAGAGCTGCGCCTCGTCCAGCAGTACTTCCTCGTCGCCTGCTCGCTACACGACATTTTCCGACGCTTCCGAAAAGACAACGAGGCCTGGGAGGACTTCCCCGACAAGGTCTCCATCCAGCTCAACGACACCCATCCCGCCATCGCCATCGTCGAGCTCATGCGGCTCTTTCACGACATCCACGGCATGTCATGGGAGAAGGCGTGGGGCCTCGTCACGCGGACCTTCGCCTACACCAATCACACCCTGCTCCCCGAGGCCTTGGAAAAATGGAGCGTCCCGCTTTTTCAAAAAGTCCTCCCGCGCCATCTGCAGATCATCATCGAGATCAACAAGCGCTTTCTCGAACAGGTCGAGGTCGCGCATCCCGGCGACCACGCCAAGAAGCGCGCCATGTCCATCATCGAGGAAGGCCACGTCCAGCACGTCCGCATGGCGAATCTTTCCGTCATCGGCTGCTTCTCCGTCAACGGCGTTGCCGCCCTCCACACCCAGCTCATCAAAAGCGACCTCTTCCCCGAGTTCCACGCCTTCTACCCCGGCAAATTCAACAACAAGACCAACGGCATCACCCCGCGCCGCTGGCTCCTCGCCTGCAACCCGCGCCTCAGCCACCTCATCACCAGCAAGATCGGCGACGGCTGGCAGCGCGACTTGGACAAGCTGCGCGGGCTGGAGCGTTTCGCCGACGATGCGCAGTTTCAAAGCGACTTCATGGGCGTGAAGCACGCCAACAAGATCGACCTCGCCAAGCTCATCAAACAGCACACCGGCGTGACCGTGAACCCGGCGGCGCTCTTCGACGTGCAGATCAAGCGCCTCCATGAATACAAGCGCCAGCACCTCAACCTGCTCCACATCCTCGCCCTTTACCGCCGACTCCTGCAAAACCCCGGTCTCGACATCGCGCCGCGCGTCTTCCTCTTCGCCGCCAAAGCCGCGCCCGGCTATGCCCTCGCCAAGTGCATCATCAAGGCCGTCAACTCCGTCGCCGCCGTCATCAACGCCGACGCCCGCATCCAGGACAAACTCAAAGTCGTCTTCATGCCGAACTACCGCGTCTCACTCGCCCAGCGCATCGTCCCCGCGGCCGATCTTTCCGAGCAAATCTCCACCGCCGGCAAAGAAGCCAGCGGCACCGGCAACATGAAACTTTCCCTCAACGGCGCCCTCACCATTGGCACCCTCGACGGGGCCAACGTCGAAATCCTCGAGGAGGTCGGGCAAGAGAACATCTTCATCTTCGGCATGACCGTCGAGGAGGTCACCGCCCTCGTTAAAAGAGGCTACAAGCCCCACACCTACTACGACGCCGACGAAGAACTCCGCGCCTGCGTCGATTGGGTCGGCAGCAACTACTTCACCCCCGACGAACCCGGCTGCCTGAACGCGCTCAGCGAAAGCCTGCTCCACCACGACCCCTACCTCTGCCTCGCCGACTTCCGGGCTTACAGCGACGCGCATGTGCAAGCCGACGCCACTTTCCGCGACCGCCCCGCCTGGGCGCGCATGGCCATCCTCAACACCGCCCGCATGGGCAAATTCTCCAGCGACCGCACCATCGCCGAATACGCCCGCGACATCTGGAAGATCGAGGCCGCGACGGTGTAGACGAACTTTCCCTTGCCACATCGTATTTTCAGACAATACTGAAAATAAGAGATGAACAAGCCCGCCACCAAAGACCACGCCGCCGAAGCCGCGCAGCTCCGCGTCGCGCGCGACGAGTTCGTCACCCAATGGGGCACCATCGGCAGCGCCTGGGGCATCAACCGCACGATGGCGCAGATCCACGCCCTGCTCATCATCACCCCCCACGCCCTGACCACCGACGAGGTCATGGCCGAACTCCAGGTCAGCCGCGGCAACGCCCACATGAACCTGCGCGAACTCACTGGCTGGGGCCTCGTCCGCAGCGTCATCCGCAAGGGCGAGCGTAAAGAGTATTTCGAGGCCGAGAAGGACGTTTGGAAGATGTTCTGCATCATCGTCCGCGAGCGGAAGCGCCGGGAAATCCGCCCCGCGATCAACGTCCTCAAGGACTGCATCGACCGCGCCGACGGGCTGAAATCTCCCGAAGCCGCCGCCTTCACCAGGCAGACCAAGGCGCTCTGCGAGTTCATGGAAATGGCCGACGGCGTGCTCAGCAAAATCGTCCGCTCCGAGCAGAGCAGCATCGTCCCCTGGGCGCTGAAGTTCCTCAAATGACCGCCCTTTTTTTGGCCATTACTTTCACCATTTCCTGAAAACACAAAAACAACCAACATAGAAAGAACCAGCCATGAACTACATCGTCTGCACCTACGCCCTCTACCTCGCGATCAGCATCGCCCTCACCGTCTGGGTGGCGAAGACGCTCCACAAAAACGGCCGCCTCTTCCTCGTCGATGCCTTCCACGGCAACGAGCCGCTGGCCGATTCCATCAACCACCTGCTGCTCGTCGGCTTCTACCTCATCAATGTCGGCTACGTCACCCTCGCCCTGAAGTACGGCGACAAAGCCGCCAGCGTGCAAGAGCTGCTCGAAGTCCTCAGCACCAAGATCGGCGCGGTGCTCCTCATCCTCGGCGGCATGCACTTCTTCAACCTCTACGTCTTCAACAAAATGCGGAAACGCGCGCTCCTGCACAGCGCCCCGCCGCCGCTCCCGCCGGACGCGCGGACTCCCGTCCTTGGCTGATGGAGAAAGGCCACCCGCATGAACCGCCTCTTCATCCTCTACGATAGCGAGTGCCACTTCTGCCGCCGCTTTCGCGCGTGGCTCGGGCAGCAGCCAGCGTTTGTCCAGCTTACCTTCATCCCGCTGCAATCGCCCGAAGTGGCCTGCCGCTTCCCCGGCATCGGGCGGCTGCATCCCGACAAGGAAATGGTCGTCATCAGCGACGCGGGCGACGTGTGGCACGGCGGCAGCGCGTGGGTCATGTGCCTGTGGGCGCTGCGCGAGTCTCGCGCATGGGCGCTGCGCCTCGCGCATCCCGCGCTGCTCCCGCTCGCCCGCCGCGCCTGCGAGTTGGTTTCCGAAAACCGCTACAAGCTCAGCCGCTGGCTTTCCAACACCACTGGGACGGAAGAACTGCGCCAAAAACTCGACGCCCTCCCCGCCACCGCCTGCGCGAACGACGGCTACTGCAAACCGCGATGAAGGCGCAGTTTCAGTGGCGCTGGGCGTGAACGCCGCTAACCCTCTTTCACCTTTCCCACATGCGCGTGCAGCCTTTGCTCAACAGCCCTTGGTTTGCGGTCACCGTCCCGGCAGCGCTCGGGCTGGTGGGTGTGGCCTTCATCGTGTGGGCGCTCAAGGACTACGGCTGGAGCCTGTTCCTCGTGCTGCCATTCGTGGTCAGCTTTCTGGCGGCGTTTTGCTATTCATACCGCCGCGCGGTGAAACTGCACCTCGCCTACCGGATTGCCGCGTTGAGCACGCTGTTGCTGGGGGTGGCGATTCTGTTCTCCGCCATCGATGGGCTCATTTGTTTGCTGATGGCGCTGCCGCTGGCCTTGGGCATCAGTGCCATTGGCGCGCTGGCCGGATGGCAGGCCGGGCGGGTGAGAAAGTCTGACGGCGCAAAGCTGCCGCTGCTCGCGGTCGGCCTGGTGCCGCTCCTCGCGACGCTGGAGCACGCGACCAAACCACTGCCCGAATTGCGCATGGTGACGACCCGGGTCGCAATCGCAGCAACGCCAGCACGGGTATGGCCGGCGGTCATCGCTTTTCCACAAATTACGGAACCGCCGGGCGGCATCTTCCGCCTCGGCATCGCCTATCCCCTCGAAGCGCGCATCGAGGGCACAGGCGTGGGAGCGGTGCGGCATTGTGTGTTTTCGACGGGCAGCTTTGTGGAGCCGATCACCGCGTGGGAAGCACCGTCGCGCCTCGCTTTCGATGTGACGGCGCAGCCCGAGCCGATGCGGGAGCTTTCGATCTACCAGCACGTCGATGCGCCGCACTTGCGCGGTTTCATGGTTTCGGAGCGCGGGCAATTCCGGCTAATCGAGGAGCATGGGCGGACGGTGCTGGAGGGGACGACGTGGTACCGGCACGACCTCGCGCCGGGCTGGTATTGGGGGCCGGTCACGGACACGATCATCCATCACATCCATGACCGCGTGCTCACTCACATTCGGCGAACCGTCGAAGCCCGCTAACGACTGATGGCGATGCAAGACCTCGGCAAAATGCTGTTCATCCTCGGCCTCGTGCTGGCCGTGGCGGGTGCGGTTCTGTGGAAGACGGGCGGGCTCGGCGGGCTTGGGCGGCTGCCGGGGGACATCTTCGTCCAGCTGGGAAACTCGACGTTTTATTTTCCGCTCGTGACGTGCCTCGTGGTGAGCGTGGTGCTCTCGGTGCTGGCGTGGCTTTTCCGCCGCTAGACGGTGCCAAAGTAGCGGTCGCCGGCGTCGCCAAGGCCGGGGACGATGTAGGCGCGGTCGTTCAGCACGGGATCGACGGCAGCGGTGAAGATGCGCACGTCGGGGTGCGCGCCGCGGAGCTGGGCGAGGCCCTCGGGGCAGCTCACGATGCAGACGAAGCGCACGGATTTTGCGCCCGCCGCTTTCAATTGCGCGACCGCGCCGGTGGCGCTCCAGCCGGTGGCCAGCATGGGATCGACGAGGAGCACGTCGGCCTCGGCGAGGTGCGCGGGGGCTTTGAAATAGTAGCTCTCCGGGCGGTGGGTGTGCTCGTTCCGAAACATGCCGATGTGGGCCACGCTCACATCCGGCAGCAGCCCGAGCATGCCTTCGACGAGGCCGAGGCCGGCGCGCAGGATGGGCGCGACGATGACGGGGCGGGCGAGGGCGCGGCCTTCGCACGGGGCGAGCGGGGTCTGGATGGGCGCGGGCCGCGTGGCGAGGTCGCGCGCGGCCTCGAAGACCATGAGCATGGAAAGTTCGTTGAGCCGCGCGCGAAATTCGCGCGAGGTCGTGCGGGCGTCGCGGAGCTGGGTGAGCTTCACATGGACGAGCGGGTGATCGATGACGGTGACGCCGTCGGGCAGGTTCGCGGGCATGCGCGGTATGTAGCGGGGCGGGCGTGGTTTGTCACGACGCGCGGCATGCAGCGTGCATATGGTGCGCGGCGTGTTCCGTTTTTTCTACGCGCTCATTTTCACCGCCACGCTGGCCGCCCGCGCGGCGGGGCAGGACGTCGCCATCGAGATCGACCTTGCGGCGCAAAAGGCCCGGCTGCTGCACGACGGCGGCGTGGTCTATGAGTCGCCGATTTCCAGCGGACGGCCCGGCCATCGCACGCCAGTGGGGAATTTCGCGGTGGTGCAAAAGGACGAGGATCATCTCTCGACGCTGTATGGAAAGATCGTGGATGCGGGCGGGCGGACGGTGGTGCTCGGCGCGGACAGCGGCATGGCGGTGCCACGCGGGGGCCGATTCGTGCCGGCGCCGATGCATCATTTCCTGCGCTTCGACGGCGCGACCGGCATGCACGCGGGCTACCTGCCGGGTTGGCCCGCGTCGCACGGCTGCGTGCGCATGCCGCCGGCCAATGCCGCGCTCTTTTTCAACATCGCTGAAGTCGGCACCCCGGTGCGCGTCTTCGGCACGCCGCCGAATACCACGCCGCCCGAACGCCGGGCTGCACCGCAGCGGAAGGTCACGCCCGTCGCCACGCCTGCACCGAAGAAAAGCTGGCTCACCTTTTTCCGAAAGGCCGCGCGCTGAGCCAGCGTCGGTCTCGAAAAACAAACGCGGCCCGGAGTGAACTCCATGGGCAACGCGCTGCTGGCTCCGACGAAAACCGTACCAAGAGGAACAGCGCTTCACATGCAATCGTTCATCGTCGCCCCCACCAGACCCGGCCTCGTCCTCCAAGCCTCCCGAGAGCGGTGAGCGGCCGAGGCAAGTCACGTTTTCTCCGGATGCGCCGGATATTTCGTACCTGGCCTACGAAGTGGGCTTGAAACACTCCACTGGGCTAGCGGGCGATTCCTCCGCCGAGTACGTAGGAGTCGGTTGGATCGAAGAAGACCACACTTTGGCCGGGCGCGACTCGGCGTTGGGGGCTGGCCCAGTGGACGAGGTCGCCGTCGAGCGATGCCG
>JANPHJ010000078.1:0-13794 GCA_031424395.1 Chthoniobacter sp. | reverse complement strand
CCGGCCCCCGCGCGTGGCCTCCCCCCCACCTCACCTTTTTGGCGCGCCCGCCCGGCTTTCCCGCCGGGCCCCCTCAAACCGCACGCGGGCCCAGTCCACCCCCCGGCAGGAGCCGCAGCACCGCTCAAACAATCGGGGAGCCCGACTCATGGATTTCCTCCGGTGGTGGTCGTCGTCGTCGCCTCGATCCCCGCCGCCGTCGTCCACGGCACCAGCACTTCGATTGGCGGTGGCGGAATGTCGCCCGCCGCTTTCCGCGCCGGCTGGATGCGGACGCGCACGGCCTGCGGCAGCGTCGTGGTGGCGGCAGCGGTGCCGGTGGTGCTCGCAGTGGTGGCCGTACCCGTCGCGGCGCTGCTGCTGAGCTGCCACGAGTCCTGCCATTCCGTGCCGTCGTAAAACGCCACCTCCATCGACTCCACGCCCGCCAGCAAAGGCTCCTCGGTCGCCACCTCCGCCACGGTCGCGAGCAAAGCGCGCGTATGCGCGCGGACGAGCATGCCCGCTTTCTGATCCGTCACCGACTTATCGGTGACGATGTAATACTCGACCTGCTGCACATCAGGATTCGGCACGTCTGCCGTGTCCGGCCTGGTCGTGGTGGTGAATTTCAAGTAGCCCGGAAACGCCCCGCCGGGGCTTTGCGCCGAGCCTTCCAGCGCCGCGGCCAGCGTGCCGCCGGAGACGAGGGCATTGCGCAGATCGTTGCGGAGGACATTCGCCGCCCGGGCGCGCACGCGGGCCTCGCGGGTGCGGGCCATGGTGTCATCGCGCAGATGCACGGCCTGGGAAAAATTGCCGTAGATCGCCGCGAGCAGCACCGCGCACGCCGCCATGGCGAGCACGAGTTCGATGAGCGTGAAGGCGCGGCGGTTCATGGCTCCTGGGTGAGGGATTCATTGACCAGCGTGCTCATCTGCACTTCATGTTCGCCGCCCTGCACGGGGAAAAAAACGTGGATCACCAGTTCGGTCATCGCGCCAGTTTGCCAGTCGGCTTTGGTCAGCTCCCAGCGATAGCCCGGCCAGTCCGTGCCGAAGTCGCCGCGGCTTTCCGCCGAACTCCACGCGCCCCCGAGCGTCAGTTCGTTGAGCTGGTTTTCGCCCAGTTGCATCGCGTTGGTGGAGCGCTCCGCCACCGTCCCCGTACGGCTCGCCGTGAGCAGCGCGGAAAAAAGCACCGGCAGCAGAATTCCGAGGAACGTCATCGCCGCGAGCATCTCCACGAAAGTGAAAGCGGAGCGCCGGTTCATGGCGCCTCCCTCACGACTTCGTAGCTCCAGCCGTCTTTTGTCCGCGCGACGGTGACGGTCGATTCAAACCGATCCGCGAGCCGCACCGTCTCCAGGCTCGTGAGCGTCGGCGCTCCGTCCGGAGCAAACTCCACCGCCGTCACGCGCTCGTCCGCAGCGACTCCGCTGTCGAATTCAAAATGCACATCGGGGTTCACCGTGAACTCCCGGTTGCGCGCCTCCACGCCTTCGTAGCCCGCCTTCGGCTTGACGCCGAAACGCTGCGCGGCGGAATCAATCCACACGATCATCGGCACGCCCTGCGACACCGCCTCGTCGCGCCCGTACTCGGTCGCGGCGACCAAGCGCGCTGCTTCGCCGCTGACGTTGCGCGAGCGAATCGAGCGTGACATCGACGGCACCGAAAGCGCCGCGACGATGGCGAGCAGCGCCATCACCACGACGAGTTCAGCGAGCGTGAAGCCCGGCGAAAACCGCGTTGGTTCATTTCTTCGCATCAAAATTTGTCACGTCGTCATCAGTGCCGGCCTGGCCATCCGGCCCCGCCGACTGAAGATCGAAATGCTTCGGGTTGGCCTTGCCCGGATAGTTGTAAACGTAGGCGTTGCCCCACGGATCGAGCGGGATGCCCTTGCTGAGATACGGCCCTTTCCAGCTCTGGAGATTGTTCGGCTGCTCGACGAGCGCGTTCAGCCCCGCGCTGCCCTGCGGGTAAAAGCCGTTGTCCACCTCGAAGGAATTCAGCGCCAGCTCGAAGCCCGAGATTTGCGACGACGCAGCAGTGACTTTCGCCTGCTGACTGCGGCCCGCGAATTTCGGAATCACGATCGCGGCCAGCACCGCGAGGATGACGAGCACGAGCAGCATTTCCACGAGGGTAAAGGCCGCGCGGCGCATGAATTGACGTTGGGATTTGGGATTTCGGGTTTTCATTTGATGTAGTCTTGGATGGTGAAAATCGGGATGACCATGCCGATGAAAATCGTGCCGATGAGCCCGGCGATGCCAAAGAGCATGAGCGGCTCCGCGAGCGCCACGGCGGTCTTGAGCTGGCGGTCGAGCGTGATCTCGGTCACGCCCGCGAGCCGCACCAGCTCTTGATCCAGCCGCCCACTTTCCTCCGCGACGGCGATCATTTCGAGCGTCGAGCCGCCGAACAGCGCGCGGCAGTCCGCGAGGCTGGCGCCAAGCGCCTCGCCCTTTTTCACACGCTCTGTGGAATCGGTGACGAGATCGATCAGCGTCTGATAACCGAGCGACCGGCGCGAAACCGACAACGCGCTGATGAGCGAAACGCCCGCCCCGAGCAGCGTGCCGAGCATCCGGCAAAACCGCGCCATAGCGATCTTCGCCGCGAGCGGTCCGATCACCGGCGTGCGCAGCATCCACGATTCCCAGAGCCGCCGGCTGCTTTCCTTTTTGAACCACGTCCGCCCGAACCACACCGCGGCCACGAGCGCCGCGACCATGTAGAGGCCGTAGTTTCGCATCGCGTCGCTGATGGCGACGATGGCCAGCGTGAGCGCGGGCAGCGCGGCGTCGAAGCCGGCGAAGAGCGTCTGAAAACGCGGGATGAAAAAGACCATCAGGAAAATCAGTACGCCGATGGCGAGCGTAAGCAGCACCGCCGGATACATCATCGCGGACATGACTTTCGCGCGCATCTCTTTCTCCCGCGCCTGGAAGTCCGCGATCTGCGCGAGCACCACGTCGAGAAAGCCGCCGGCTTCGCCCGCCTCGACCATTGCGGTATAGACGCGCGGGAAGACTTCGGGCGAGCGGTTCATCGCCTCGGCCAGCGGCACGCCGTCGATCACGAAGTCGTGCAGCTCCCGCCATTTCGCAGACGCGACGGGATTCGAGGATTCCTTGTAGAGAATGGTGAGCGCGCGGCTGAGCGGGACATTCGCGGCGAGCAGGCTGGAGAGCGAGCGCGTGAAATCCTCCAGCGCATCGAACGTGACGCGCGTGGACTTGAACAAAGTGCGGCCAGCCGTCGGCGCGGCTGGCTTTGCTCCGCGCGCGGTCGTGACCAGCGCGGCGCTTTCAGTCAGGCGCACCGGCGTGAGGCCGCGCTCCTCGATTATGCGCGCCGCATCCTGCCGCCCACCGGCCTCGATGCGGCCCTCGATGGCGACGCCGCTGGCCTGCATTGCTTTGTAGGTGAAGACGGGCATGGCGGTTTCTTTATGCGCTCACGGCGAAGCCGTCGGTGCCTTCGTCTTTGGAAACCCGGAGCACCTCGGATGGCGTGGTCACGCCGTCGCAAACAAGCCGCCAGCCGTCTTCGATCAGCGTCTTCATGCCTTCGCTTTTCGCCGCGTCCTTGATCTCGATGCTCGATCCGCCACGCAGCAAAATCGTGCGGATCGGTCCGCTCATGGTCATCAGCTCGAAGATCGCGCGCCGTCCGGTGTAGCCGGTCATCCGGCAGCTTTTGCAGCCCGTCGTGCGGAAAATCTTCGCACCGCGCAGCGCCGTGACGCGCTCTCGGAGGGCGGTCGTCCGCGCACTGGTGTCGTCCACTTTGCACTCCTCGCAAAGCACGCGCACGAGCCGCTGCGCGATGACCGCCTCCAGCGACGACGCGACGAGATACGGCTCCACGCCCATATCCACGAGCCGCGTGAGCGCGCCGGGCGCGTCGTTCGTATGCAGTGTGGAAAAAACCATGTGCCCGGTGAGCGAGGCCTGCACGGCGATCTGCGCGGTTTCCTGATCGCGAATTTCGCCGATGAGCACGACATCGGGATCGTGCCGCAAAATGGCGCGCAGCCCGCGCGAGAAAGTCAGCCCGGCCTTTTCGTTGACCTGGATTTGGTTAATGCCCTTGAGCTGATATTCGACCGGATCTTCGATCGTGATGATCTTTCGCACCTCGTCGTTGATCTGGTGCAGCGCGCTGTAAAGCGTCGTCGTTTTGCCGCTGCCGGTCGGGCCGGTGACGAGCGCGATGCCGTGGGGCATTTCCAGCACGCGGTCGAAAATCTCCCGCTCGCGCGGTGCCATGCCGATGCCGGCGAGGCCGATCATGCCCGAATCCTGCCGCAGCAGCCGCAGCACCACGGCCTCGCCGTGCAGCATCGGGATGACGGAAACGCGGATGTCCACATCGCTCGACTTCACGCGAATCTTGATGCGCCCGTCCTGCGGCACGCGCTTCTCGGCGATGTTCAGGTTGCTCAGAATTTTGATGCGCGAAACGATCGCCGGCTGGAAGCGCTTGATCTGCGCGGGTACCGGCACTTCCTGCAAAAGCCCGTCGATGCGGTAGCGGATGCGCAGCTCGTGCTCGAACGGCTCGACGTGAATGTCCGACGCGCGCAGCGAAATGGCGTCGCCGAGCACTTGGTTGACGAAGCGGATGATCGACGCGTCCTCGGCCGCCTTGTCGAGGTCGCCGTCGTCGTGATGGTCGTCGGCGACGACTTGGAAAAAATCCTCCTGCTCGAGCAGGTTGAGCGTGTCCGCGCCAACGCCGAGATGCTTTTTGATCTCGCGCTGGAGCGCCTCGCTCGGCGCGAGGATCGGCGAGAGTTTGAGATTCGTGATCGCGCGCAGGCTGTCGAGCCCCGGCGTGGCAAAGAGCCGGCTGACCGCGACCTCGATGACGCCGTCCGTTTCGCGCAGCGGCAGCAGCTCCTCTTTCAGCAAAATGCGCGCGGGAAAGCGCGCAAGCAGGCCGCGGTCCGGCTCGATTTTGTCGAGCGGCGTGTAGCCGAGGCCGTATTCGCCGGCGAGCCACTGCAGCACCGCTTCCTCCGAATCCGCGGGCACGGCGCTGCCGGCCAGCACCTCGGCGTCCATGGCGGAGAGCTGCTGGCGCTCCACCATGGACGCGAGAAGGTCCTGGCGTGGTTCGGTAGTTGAGGTGAGGAGGCTGCCGGTCACGCGCGGACGGTTATTCGAGCATGCCCATTGAGACGAGCACGGCTTCCTGCCGTACGGTCACGACCTTCTTCAGTTCTTCGCGGGCGACGGCGAGGCTCGCGGCGCCTTTTTTCCGCACTTCGCGGACGGCGGCGAGCTTGGCTTTGATGTCGTCGGCGGAGGTGCTGTCGCTCTCCAGCGCGGTGCGAAGCGCGGTGCTCTCCGCGGCGCCGGGGCGCGTGTCGGGCGTGTTGTTGTCGCCGCCGCCGGGACCGCGGCCGCCGCCGAAGCCGCGACCGGCGCCCGCTTCGCGCTGCGCGGTCTGCACCTTTTCAACGAGTGGCTTGAGGACGTTCCATTCTTCGTCCGTGACTTTGAGGGAGGTCTTCAGCCGGTCATTCATGCGCTGCATGAAGTCTTGGATGTTGCCGCCGCGGTCACCGCTGCGCTGGCGTCCGCCTTGGTCGTTGCCGCCGGCTGGGGCTGCGGGTGCCTGCGCAAAAGCGAGGATGGTGGAGGCTGCCAGCGCGACGGCTGTCAGGAGGATGGTCGGTTTCGATTTCATGTTGGTTTGGTTCACTGCGTTGGTGGCTGCGGTTGTGGTTGGGCCACGCTGGGCCTTTCGGAAAAAAGATTGCCGATGGAGCGGGTGGCGGGTTTCGGGAGAGTGAACACCCTCATTGTTAAGTCCGCGTTGGCTGGGGCCGGGAGAATTGTTAAGAGTCCATTAAGTTTGCCGCGTTTCCCCGCCCGATGGGCTTACGCTCCACTCCGCACCGTGACTTCACCCACGCACTCCTCCGCCACGCGCGTCCTCGTGATCGACGACGACCGCGAACTCTGCGCGCTCATCAAGGCCTACCTAGACCCGCTCGGCTACGAAGTGCTCGCCGAGCACAGCGGCCCGGCGGGCGCGGATCGCGCGCTGGCGGAAAAATTTTGCGCGGTCATCCTCGACGTAAACATGCCCGGCATGGACGGCTTCGAGGTGCTGAAACGCGTGCGCGGAAAATCCGACGTGCCCATCCTCATGCTCACCTCCCGCGGCGAGGAAACGGACCGCATCGTCGGCCTCGAAATGGGCGCGGACGATTATCTCCCGAAGACTTTTTCCAGCCGCGAACTGCTCGCCCGCCTGCGCGCCGTTACCCGCCGCATCACGCGCCCGCCCGCTCCGGGCGAAGATCGCATCGAGGCCGAGATCGTCGTCGGCCCGCTGCGCATCAATCCCAACTCCCGCGTCGCCCTACTCGCCAGCGAGCCGCTCACGCTGACCGCGCTGGAATTTGAACTGCTCGCCTCGCTCGCCCGCGCGCGCGGCCGGGTGAAGACGCGCGAGCAGCTCATCGAGACCATCGCCGACCGCAACTACGACGGACTCGACCGCTCCATCGACGTCCACATTTGGTCGCTCCGCAAAAAGCTCGGCGACGACCCGAAGAACCCGAACTTCATCCGCACCGTCCGCGCCGTCGGCTACATGCTGATCAATCCCGACGATGTCTGAGGCCCGCCCAGCGCCACGCGTGCGCCTGCCGCTTTATGGAAAAATCCTCGTCTGGTTTTTCCTGAACCTCGTCATCGTCGCCGCGGTCTTCGCGTTGCTGTTCAACGCGCAGTTCAACTTCAACCTCGACTGGTTTTTCTTCACCGGCGCGCGCGAGCGCATGGAGGCCGTGCGCGACCTCATTGTCGGCGAACTCGACAGCACCGCGCCCGACGAATGGGGCGCCGTGCTGAAACGCTACGGCACCGCGCACCATGTCCGCTTCGGCCTCTTCGACGACGACGCCAACCCACTCGTCGGCGACACCGCCGACCTCCCCGAGGAAGTGCGCACTCGCATCGTCGATCGCACCCTTTTCCCCCCGAGCCGCACCGCCACACCCGCGCCCGCCACCCCGCGCCCCGACCAGCGCCGCCGCTGGCCGCGACCGCCGCTTCGCGCACTCGTGCGCACCACCAGCCCCACGCAGTACTGGCTCCTCGCCAGCGCGCGGCTCGACAACATGCTGGCCGGCGATCCCATGCGCGTCGTCCTCGTCGCCCGCTCGCCGTCCCTCAGCGCGGGCGGGCTCATCTTCAATCCGAAACCGTGGCTCGCCCTCATCGCCGGCGTCTTCGTCTTTTCGCTGCTCTTCTGGCTGCCGCTCGTGCATGGCATCACCCGCACCATCGGCCGCATGATGCAGGCCACCCGGCAGATCGCCGACGGCCGCTTCGACGTGCGCGTGGCCCTGCGCCGGCGCGACGAACTCGGCGGCCTCGCCGAATCCATCGACCAAATGGCCGCGCGGCTCGACGGCCTCGTCACCGGCCAGAAACGCTTCCTCGGCGACATCGCCCACGAGCTGTGCTCCCCGCTCGTCCGTTTGCAAATGGCCCTTGGCATCCTCGAACAGCACGCCACCGAAACGCAGACGCCCTTCGTCAAAGCCGCCACCGAGAAAGCCGCGCAAATCTCGGCCCTCGTCGCCGAACTACTCACCTTTTCCAAAGCCGACATCGGTGCCTCCACCGCGCCGCTGGAAAACGTCGCCCTCGCCGACATCGTCGCCGAAGCCGTGCGCCGCGAAACCACCGACACCACGCTCGACATCAACGTCCCCGCGAATCTCCGCGTCACCGCCGCGCCCGAGCTGCTCGTCCGCGCCCTCGCCAATCTCCTGCGCAACGCCCTCCAGCACGGGGCCGGCCCCATCACCCTGCGCGCCGAAGCCCGCGGCGCCACCGTCACCCTCGCCGTCGCCGACACCGGCCCCGGCGTCCCCGAGGCCGACCTCCCGCGCCTCTTCGACGCCTTCTACCGCGTCGATCCCTCCCGCACCCGCGCCACCGGCGGCACCGGCCTCGGCCTGGCCATCGTGAAAACCTGCATCGAATCCTGCGCCGGCACCGTCACCGCCCGCAACCGCGCGCCGCACGGGCTGGAGATTTTGCTCCACCTGCGGGCGGCAGCGGCGTGACGTTGCTAGGCTACGTTGGATTCGAGTTCATTGCGGAGCTTGATGATCGTTGCAATCTCGCTGGGCGTAAGAACGTGTGTCTCCGCCCACGAATCGGGAATTGTTCTGCCGTCGTTGGGGTCATAACCAATGAAGAACAATGGGCTGAAGCCAGAGCGCGTGAAAGCAAGTATGCGCGAGGGAAAGTAACATCGCACCGATGCCCATCGCCGCTACGCCTACGAGAAGCAAAGCAGGACAGGCCGTGGCGTAAAGGCTGTTGCGGATGAGCGACTGGCGAAACGTGCATGGCGCAAAGGTCTCCTTGTGGACGACGATGAGACCCATAGCCGCCTTGCCAATGCTGCGACCCTGAAAAGCGCAGTCGCGAACGAGCAGATAAAGGACGTTCGGTAGCGCGACGAGATAGCTGCCAGTCCAAAGAAAGCCATACACTGCCGGAACTCCGAACAGGGAGATGTCGATTAGCGCGGCAATGGAACGACGAATTGCTGGTGCCTTTGCATACTTGCGGAAGTCCTCGTAGAACTGCCGCTTCGCTGCTCGCTTGTAAACTTGATCGTCCGTTACGGGCATACGGTGTCCGAGTCGCCTAACATAGTTATTGAGCCGCAGGTCTGCGATGGCGAGGCAGGCATGGGTTCAGGCCATCACGGGCGGGCGCTGCTGGCAATCGGGAACTGGCGGCAGCCAGTTCCGAACGAGCCGGAGGCTTGCTGGAAAACCAGCCGGCCCGCACGCCAAACGCCAACGGCGCTTCCCCTCGTTAACAGGCTGGAGCTTCGGCACGAGGAGGATCGAAAAACCCTGCCGTCATTTTGAACGCAGCCATTGGAGGCTTGGCGACAATGGCGGAGAAGAATCGCTGACTCTACATGGGCGGAGGTGGCGGGACGCCGGGTCGAGCACTCGACCCGAGTGCTGTTCTCCGCGACCCGCCGAGAACGTGACGGAGCGCGCCCGACGCACGAGAGTCCTCTGCGCAAATGACGCGCGCACTCGCGGCACCCGGCGGGTCGCCGGGCGCGGCACTCGGGTCAAGTGCGCCACCCGGAGTGCCGCCTTGCCCGCCGGGAACTGCGCTCAGGATGACGGCAGGTTTTTTCCACCGCTGCGCGGGGCCGCACCGCGGCCAGCCAGCGCGCGGCGAAATCATGTCTGCGGTCAGCATAAGACGTCAGGCAAACGGCCCGGGATGACCCGCGGTCCGTCCGGTAGAAGACCTTGAAGAAGCGCGGCAAAACCGTCATCCTCACGGGCCTATGAAAAAGCAAACGCCCCAGAAAAAGACGGTCGCGCCGAAAGGCGCGAAGACGAAGAAGAAGCCCGCCGCCGCGAGGCCGGCAGCTAAAAAACCGGAGGCCAAAAAACGCCCCGTCGCCAAGGCCGCGTCGGCCAAGGTCTCCGCCGCCGCTTTGTCCAAAGGACGGGCGCTGGAAAAGCTGGACGCCAAGACTCCCGCGAAGCCCAAACCCCAGGCCGGCGCACTCGCCGCGCGCGCCACGGCGACGGTCGCCGGGCCGCAGCGCAACGCGGATTTCCCCAACACCTACATCAGCCAAATCCACGTCAGCCTGAACGACCCCGACCATGAGATGACGCTGACGTGGACCGGGCCAAAGGCCGCCGCGCAGGAGACCGGGCCGTTTCGCACTTCGCCGGGCGCGGGCGTGATGGGCGTGAACTGCGACATCACCGCCACGAGCCGCCGCTCGGGCTCGAACTGCACGCCGAAGGGCACGCGCGCGGTCGAGGGTTTCGCGGCGCATTTGAACAGCGACGCGCGGGCGGTCTTTGTGACGTGGTTCCAGCGTTCGCGCGGGATCGCGCTGCACTATTTCCCGAGCGTGCCGCGGTTTGCGGCGTCGCACGGGTGCGTGCGGATCGAGGTCAAGCGCATCGCGCAGCTCGTGCAGGCCAACTCCCGCATCGGCCTCACACAGGTGACCGTGGACGGCACCTGGACGAAGCCGGCGCGCCAGCACTGAGCCGGCCCGCCCCGATTTGAATTGTCGCACCCGCGCGCTAGTTTTCCTCGCGCCGCGGGCCGGCCCTGCGCTATGACCGGCGGCGCTCCCCTTCCGCCCCCACCCCGCCCTTTTCAAACTCCCAAACCGGAACCCAAAAAACTATGGCTCAAGCAATCATGGATCCCGAGGAGGTGCGGCGCTTTGCCCAGGAGCTCAAGCGTTTCAACGAGGACGTAGCGAACAAAGCGGGCTCGCTGCAGGCGCGGTTCGCGGCGCTCAGCGGATCGTGGCAGGACCAGGAGGCGGACAAGTTTGGCGAGGAATTTCTGAACACGATGAAGGTGCTGAAGAAGTTCGTGGAGGTGGCGGAAAAGCACACGCCCTACCTCCTGCGCAAGGCCCAGCGCATCGAGGAATACCTGACCCAGCGCTGACTCATGGCAAGCCAGGTCCGAGTCACTTCCATCGACGCGCTGGAGGCGCTGCGCTCGGCGCTGATCATCTTCATGACCAAGGCGCGGCGCGCGCTCGACGACGTGGCCGACGAGGTGCGGCGCACGCGGATGTGGCTCCAGCACGACCAGCGGTTTCATTGGGAGGGGCAGGTGCGCCAGCGGCAGAAAAAGCTCGGCCAGGCCGAGCAGGAGCTGCTGAGCGCGAAGCTCTCGGGGCTGCGCGACTCGCTGGTCATCCAGCAAAACGCGGTGCGCAAGGCCAAGGCGGAGCTGGAGGAAGCGGAGGGAAAACTGCGCGCGGTGAAGCGGTGGAACCGCGACTACGACAGCGCCGCCGATCCGCTGCTGAAGCGGATGGAGGGGCTGCGGAGTTATCTCGATTTCGAGCTGCCGGACGCCATCGCCTACCTCGTGCAGGCCCAGCGCACGCTCGACGCCTACACCGAAGCCCCCCCGCCGGAAGCCGCGCCCGCGGCACCGCCGCCCGACCCCGCATCCAGCTTATGAGCACCGTCGGCAGTTCCGGAAATCTCGCCGGCGCACTCAAAGAACTCGCCCTGCGCTGGCAGGAAACCCGGACGCACTGGCACGACGTGAAGAGCGCGGAATTCGACCGGAATTATCTCGAAAAACTGCCCGGCGACGTGGGCCGCGCAGCGAGCGTGATGGAGGAAATCGGCAAGCTGCTGCAGAAGGTGAGGCGCGACTGTGAGTAGCCGCCCGGACCTGCGCGTGAGCCGCGGCCTCGCGCTACTCGCGGAGTTGCGCGCGGTGCTGGCGGACTTTGCCAAACGCGAGGACACGCTGCTGCGCGACCTGCGCAACCGGCGCGGCACGGCGCTGCGCAAGCATCGCGACGCGAGCGACAAAGCCGAGGGCCGACTGGCCGCGCGCACCGCGGAGACGACCGAGTTTTTCACCTCTGCCGAAGACCGCAACCGCGCCCGCTACAAGGCGCGCGGCGAGCGCGTGCAAAAGCTCTATACCACCGCCATCAAGAATCTCCCGAAGCGCGCGCAGGACGCGAAGCGGCGCTGGATGGGCGACCTCCAGATGAAGCAGTTCCGAGCCGACCGGAAGCAGATCACCGGCAAGGAAGCCGCGGACAAACTGCTCGCGCAATGCACCGCGCAACTTGCCGAGCGGCGCACCCGGCACGACGGGCTCCAGCGCGCCGCGCGGCGGGCGTTCGGCGGGTTCGGCGCGTTTTTGTGGATGCTGAAAAAAGCGAAGATTGTCGGCGGTGCAGCGAGCGGCGGGCCGGAGCAGATGATCGCGCAACGCACCGCGCAGCTCGACGCCGCCGAGCAGCATCTCGCGGCATTCAGGCGCTTCATCATCGCGCGGCTTTTCAGCTACGCCCCCCCGGTGCTGCTGGTGCCTTTCATCGTCGTCTCGGCGCTGGTGCTGGCGTTTGGTTTTGGCGCGACGCCCACCTCGTTTGGCCTGGCGGGCGGGGTCGTCGTCGTGCTCATCATCGGCATGTGCATCCTGCACTGCCTCGGGCGCAAAGCCGCGCAGCCCACCGCCACGGCTCTCGCCACCGCGCTCGCGGAGTCGAATCGGCTGCACGCCGCGTGCACCGAAGCGGCGGCGGCGCGGCACGCGGCGGAAATCGTGCGGCTCAAAGATGAGTTCGACGCGACCTCGGCGGCCATCGCCGAGCAGTGGAACCGGTCCGACGACATCGAAGCGGAGTTCGAGGTTGCGGCGCGGAAAAAGATTGAGACCCAAACGCCGCGTGTGGCCGCGCAGGTCGAGAAATATTCGCAGCCCCGGCTGGCCCGCATCGTCGCGGAAAAGGGGGCGCGTTTGGGCGAAATCGAAACCGCGGCCACGGCGCTGCGCGACCAAATCAACGGCGCGCATCAAACCGAAATGGCCGCGCAGGACGCCGACGAAGCGACGCGCTGGGCGCAGCTCGAAGCGGAGTGGCAGAGCGCCGTCACCCCGCTTTACCGCGACCTCGCAGCGATGAACGCGGCGACCACCGCGCAGTTCCCGCCGTGGACGCCGCAGCTCGCCGAAGCGTGGGCGCCGCCGACCGAGTTCATGCCCGCGACGAAGTTCGGCCATCTCGACGTGGACCTCGCGAAAGGCGCACTCCCGCAGGAACCTCGCCTCGCCTTGCCCGGCCCGCCGCAGATCTCCATTCCGCTCGCGCTGACCTATCCCGACCACGGCTCGCTGCTTTTTGAAACGCAGGAAGCGGGCGGCCCCGCGGTCATCGGCGCGCTCGACAACATCATCCTCCGCCTGCTCGCGACCACGCCGCCGGGCAAGATCGCTTTCACCATCATCGATCCCGTCGGGCTTGGGCAGAATTTCGCCGGCCTCATGCACCTCGCCGACTACGAAGAGGCGCTCATCAACCGCCGCATCTGGACGCAGCGCGACCAGATCGAAGAGCGGCTCACCGAGTTGGCCGAGCACATCGAGAAGGTCATCCAGATGTATCTCCGCAACGAGTACCAGACGGTCACCGAGTACAACGAACAGGCCGGCAGCGTCGCCGAAAAATACCTCTTCCTCGTCATCGCCGACTTCCCCGGCAACTTCAGCGAAAGCGCCGCCAAACGGCTCCAGAGCATCGCGCTCAGCGGCCCGCGGTGCGGCATCTTCACGCTCATCCACTGGGATCAGCGTCAGCCCATGCCCGACGGCTTCACGCCCGACGAACTGCGCAAAAGCAGCATCTGCATCCGGCGGGAAAACGGCGCGTTCAGCCTCGGCAAAGCGCAGACTGACGCCGGAGCCGCGCTCACTTTCGACCCGCCACCCGACGCCGATCTCTCGGTCGCGCTCACGCACAAAATCGGCAAAGCCAGCATCGACTCGAACCGAGTGGAAGTGCCCTTCGAGCAGATCGCGCCCGCGCCCGACGCGCTGTGGACAAACGAGACGACCAACGAACTCAAGGTCGCGGTCGGCCGCACCGGCGCGACGAAACTCCAGTATCTCGCCATCGGCAAAGGCACCAAGCAGCACGCGCTCTTCGCGGGCAAAACGGGCTCGGGAAAATCGACGCTCTTTCACGTCATCATCACCAACCTCGCGCTCGGCTGCTCGCCCGAGCAGGTCGAGTTTTACCTCATCGATTTCAAGAAGGGCGTCGAGTTCAAGTGCTACGCGGAAAAGCGTCTGCCGCATGCGCGCGTCATCGCCATCGAGTCCGACCGCGAGTTTGCGCTCAGCGTGCTCCAGCGCGTGGACGACGAGCTGAAACGCCGCGGCGACATGTTCCGCAAACTCGGCGTGCAGGACGTGGCCGGCTACAAGCG